>CAUQVP010000018.1:0-23861 GCA_963521545.1 uncultured Flavobacteriaceae bacterium
GCAGTGGGAGAAGGGCAGAGTTTTGTAGGAATCAATGAAGTGGAGCAGGTTCAGGAAGAGGTTATTTCTTACTTGAAAAAACATTACGGAGAAAACTGGGCAGACCTAAAACTTCCAGAGGAGCATTTTGAGGATGATTATTTGGTTAAAAATACACTTTATACCCGTAAATGGATTCCTATTTTGAAAGGAAATGACCTTATCTGTATGGATCTAGACCCTGTGGAGGAAGATGGGCTTGCAGGGCAGATTATCATCATTTCCCTTGCAGAAAATATAGAAGATTACTATGTGGGACACATTCAGTTCAGAATGAGAGCTTGGATAGATTATATGAATGATTCTATTTCATCTGGGCGATTGAGCTATGATGAAGAAGAGGATATTATGAAATTTGAAGGAAGAGATTCTGGACTTCCAGCTTATTATGATGAGGAAGACAGAACAGCTTTGGAGAAATATATCGCAAAGGAATTTGGAGAGTTTAATGATGTATTCCATGAGCTGGAATCTCCTGATATTCACTGTGATGTGTATATTATAGAGCCTACACCAGAGGCTAACTATTACACGCTGGTAACGGGTGGAATGGGTGCTTATATGATGAATGTTCCAGCGGACTATCCATATACGCCATACATGGAGCTGGCAATCAACTTGCCACCAACTTGGAATGTAAGAAGCGAAGAAGAGAAAGATTATTGGCCTATTCGTTGGCTGAAAATGTTGGCTCGTCTGCCTATCAATCACAATACTTATTTAGGAAATGGACACACTATCCCATCTAATGAGGCTTTTGAAGGGACTAATTTCAAAGGTGTGATTCTCGTAGCAGCTCAGTCTAATGAGAAAAATGAGGATGGAGAGAACCTTCCAGCTATTGTGGAGCTTCCAAGCGAGAGAAGAGTTGAGTTTTTCTATATCCAGCCGTTGTATCAGGAGGAAATGGATTTCAAATTAGACCAAGGAACAGATGCTTTGTTTGATAAATTTATAGAGCAGGGTGTCCCATATCCACCAGTAGTGGATGTAAACAGAGTAAATGTCTGCGAAGGCTATGCACCAGCAGAAAACCCAAATCTTTTGGATAATGTGGCATGGGCGTTCAATGATAAAATTTACGAATCTTTACAGAATTTCTGGATGGCTGTCTATGATTATAACCAAGATATAGACAATAATCTGGATGATTACGCACCGCATTCTACGATTTTCAATTCTAAAAAAGTGAAAGTAATGTATGAGGCCTATATCAAGGATGAAAAATCGCTTTGGAAGTATGAAAAACTTCTCAATCCAGATACTTTCGATGGTGAGCCTGAAGATGATGGATTGTATTATGCTGAAATCATGGCAGAATGCGAGGCTTATGAAGACCATTTCGGAGCAATAGAACTATTGCAGTGGATTCATAATTCATTGGCTAATAAAGAATTAGGAGACCATATATTCTTTGAAGGCTTTACTATTGAAGGCTATGAGGAAGATGGAACGCCTGTAATCAGCTTAGAATTAGGAAGTTAATAATCAGTAATTGATAAAGAAAATCCCTTTGATGAAAATTCAAAGGGATTTTTTATTGATAAATTTAAGCAAAGTCAATATCTATATAAGGAATATTCTGATTTTTAAGTAAGTTTATTGTAGCGTTATCAAATGGTCGTTTACAATCTAGCACGATTAAATATTCTAGATTTTTAATATTAGCCAGTTCATTCACATTTTTAAGGTTAAAACAGGAAACTAAGTCTAAATAGCTTAAAGAGGGCAAATGAGTAAATAACTCACAATCTATGTCAGCCTTTTTGATTCCATTCAAAGCAATGTATCTCAAATTTTTAAATTCTTTTAATTTCGAAATTGAAAAATTCTGCCCTGAAAATCCAACAAGACTAATTGATTCCAATAAATCAGAGCTTATATTTTCTAATATATTCAATGATTTACCATGATGAAAGCTGGCATGAATTAGTTTATTAAAATTTTTAATTTCATCAAGTTGCTTAATATTTTTATACTTTGAGATATTGCACTCTAAGTAACTGATATTAGGAAAATTATTTGCCTTAAGCCCGAATAAACCATTGATTTCACATCTTGATATAAATGCTGAAAGATTGGGCATTTCCAGACTCGCTGGTATTTCAAATTTTTCATCATCCCATTCTCTTGGAATGAAAAAATATAATGTTTCTAATGTAAGCGCAGAATTTTTTATGGTATTTTCTAATTTAGAAAAACAAACATATGGAAAAGCCAAAACTTTCAAATTACCAAGCGTATTTATCCAATCTGGCAAGTCGGATATATCATACTCACCAGATTCTGGCTCCTCAATAATCAATGCTTGAATTTTTGACAACTCTTCTGAAGAAGGCGTTTTATCCCATGTCAGAAATTTAATATTTTTAAACCTGTCATAGTCATCCTGTAAAGTCTCAAGCTCATCATCATCTGCCGCTAAGCAATAAGTGGTCAGATGTGGCTTTATCCACTGACTTAATTCAATATTTTTAAAAATAAACATACTCATATTTTTTTTTACTCATTTTTTAAAACAATTCTTTTGGGATTTTGCAGACTGGGATAGGGTTTATTTTGTGCTGGGTAGCCCTATTTAGTCGGTCATATATCATAAAAACTTCTTTTTCTCTGCCAGAGAAGTCCTCTGCGGAATGGTCTTGGTGGACGCTCATAGCCCATTCCAGCTCTGGGTAGGTGGCGCCTATCTGCTGTTCATCGGTTCGTTCCGTATCCCATAGCCCATCAGTAGGAGCTGCTTTTTGGATGCTTTCAGGGATGTTCAGTTCTTTGGCTAGTTCATAGACTTGGGTTTTGGTTAAATCTCCAATCGGT
Organism: uncultured Flavobacteriaceae bacterium; assembly: GCA_963521545.1. Taxonomy (GTDB): domain Bacteria; phylum Bacteroidota; class Bacteroidia; order Flavobacteriales; family Weeksellaceae; genus JABCPE02. The sequence goes on from CAUQVP010000018.1 coordinate 2,857, forward strand.
GAAATATCCACGCCGCCATCTCCATATTTTGTGAAAAAACCGATGCCGAAATCCTCTATTTTATTGCCTGTTCCTGTGACCAAAAGGTTATGAATCTGCCCAAAATAGTACAGCGTAAGCATTCTGAGCCGAGAGCGGGAATTGGCTAGGGAAAGCTCTCTATTCTGCGTGGTGGAGCTTTTGCTGATTACATTTTTTTCAAAAATATCAAAGGTTTCTGTCAAATCTATTTCCAAACTTTCCACATTTCCGAAATTGTTTTTCAGAAAAGAAATTTGCTCCTGAGCCCGCTGCACTTGGTCTTTTTTTTGGCGTATGGGAAGTTCTATGACTAGCGTTTTCAGCCCTGTTTTAGCGGCAAGGGTAGAAACCACAGCCGAGTCTATCCCGCCAGAAATCCCGATAACGAAGCCGTTCATTTTAGCGGTTTCTGCATAATTTTTGAGCCAATTTATAATATGTTCTGTTACTTTTTGTGTCTGCATTTTATATCTAAAAATTTTCTATTTTTGCGAATTAAAAATTGGAGTTAAAGATAAATAAATTTTAAATAAAATGAAAAAATCAAGAAATATTCATTGGATATTATTTTTGTCATTGTGTTTGGTCGTTTTTTCTTGTAACAAAAACCAAGAAGAACTATGGAAAATAGAAGTGAAAAACACAGAAAAAGTAGAAATTTTTGACATTTCTGGTGAGTTTTTTGACCCAAAAGTTTCTTTAAAGGAGTTTAAAGAAAAATATCCGATGTTTCAGGGCTCTATTCCTGATGCAGAATATGAAGCCAGAAGAAAAGACACTGCGGAAATCCGTGTGTATCAGGAGGCTGTGAAGGGAATAGATAAAACAAAACTGAAAAACGAGTTGTCAGAAATGTTTTCACGAGTGAAGCATTATTTCCCAGCTTTCAAAACGCCTAAGATTTATCTTTATTCCTCATTTTTGGATAGGGAAAGCGTGATAGATCCTATCTTTTTCAGAACGGATGAAGGGATGCTCTTCGTGGATATTTCTGCATTCATGGGAGAGAAAAGCAAAAACTACCAAGGACTAGATGAGTATCATAAAAAAATCATGAATCCAGAGAATTTGGTGCCAAGAATTACAGAAATTGTAGCTGAAACTTTCTTGATTTCTAATCCTCAAGAAAATAAATTTATAGACCAAATTATTTTAGAAGGAAAAATCAGAACACTGCAAGATGCCTTTCTTCCGAATACTCCAGATTATTTGAAAATGAATTATTCCGAGACACAGCAGGGATGGGCAGAGGCTAATGAAGCTAATATTTGGAACTATTTTGTGGAAAATAATATGGTGTTTAGTGATGATCCGAAACTCTATGAGCGTTTCCTTTCAGTGGCACCATTTTCTAAATTCTATACCGAAATAGACCAAAAATCTTCGCCTCGTGTGGGTAGTTTCATCGGTTGGAGAATCTGTAAGGCTTTTTATTCCCAAAAACCAGAAACGAAATTATCAGACTTTCTAAGGATGAATGCTACAGAAATATTTAACCAAAGTAACTACAAACCAGAATAATGGAAAAACTGCTGGAAGTCCTAAAACAGGGCGGAGTTATTCTCTATCCTACGGATACCATCTGGGGGCTGGGATGTGATGCTACCAATCCTGAAGCCATACAAAAACTATTTTCCCTGAAAAAAAGAGAAAAAGGAAAATCGGCGATTATTTTGGTGGAAAACGAGCAAAGATTACAAAAAATAGTAGAGGTGCCAGCCATGGCGTGGGAAATCATAGATTTGAGTGAAAAGCCTGTTACCATTGTTTATGATAACCCAAAAGGGCTTCCCAAAGAGCTTTTGGCAGAAGATGGAAGCATAGGAATTCGCCTGACAAAGGATGATTTTTGTAAGAAACTGATTTCCAAGCTTAATAGTCCCATTGTTTCTACTTCGGCTAATTTCAGTGGAGAAAAAAGTCCGATGAGTTTTTCTGAAATTTCGCAAGAGCTTAAAAACCAAGTAGATGTCATAGCGGAAGAACGCCAAGACCAAAGAGCAGAGTGGGAAGGCTCATCGGTGATTAGGATTTGGGGAGATGGAAGAATAAAAGTCATCCGAGAGTGATAGATTTTAAATAAAAAAATCCTATTTTTGTAGAAATAAAAATTCTATTTTGAAATTAAATAAAATCACTTCAGCTCTTTTTCTGAACCAAAATAATGGAATAGAGTTTTGTGCTGAAAATATACCAGCCGGCCAGCCTTGGGGTTTGTCGGCTTTTTTGTATCTGAAATTTAACTTTAAATAAAAAAATAAACTATGAATAACACTTACAAATCCGCAGGAGTAGACAAAGAAGAAGGCTACAAAACCGTAGACAAGATAAAGTCCGCCGTAGCTGAAACTCACAATAAAAATGTACTGAACAATCTTGGAAGTTTTGGGGCGTTTTATGCCATTGGAGAGTATAAAAATCCAGTTTTAGTGAGTGGAACGGATGGCGTGGGAACGAAACTGAAAATCGCTTTGGATACCAAAAAGTACGATTCTATCGGGATAGACTGCTTTGCGATGTGTGCCAATGATATTCTCTGTCATGGAGCGAAACCTTTGTTTTTCTTGGATTATCTGGCTTGTGGAAAATTGGATTCTAATGTGGCATCAGAAATCGTTTTAGGAATGGTAAAAGCCTGCAAAGACAATGAATGCGCCCTTATCGGTGGGGAAACAGCGGAAATGCCAGGGATGTATCAGGCGGGCGACTATGATGTAGCTGGTTTCTGTGTGGGAATCGTAGAAAGAGACGAAATTATTGATGGTTCAAAAATCAAAAAAGGAGATAAAATTATCGCTATTCCAAGTTTTGGTTTTCATTCCAATGGATTTTCTTTGGTGAGAAAAGTGTTCCCAAATTTTGAGGAAGAATTTGAAGGAAAACCGCTTTATGAAACGCTTCTTGAGCCGACTAGGCTTTATTATCAGCCTATTCATCAGCTTTTGAAGGTGGTGAGTCTGAGCGGAATAGCGCATATCACGGGCGGTGGACTGATAGAGAATGTTCCGAGAATCATTCCGAATGGACTTTGTGCAGCTATTCAAACGGAAAAAATCCGTATTCCGAGCATTATGCTTGAACTTGAAAAACGAGGAAATGTAGACAGAATGGAGATGTTTGGGACTTTCAATATGGGCGTGGGAATGGTAGTTGTCGTAGATGAAAAGGATGCAGAAAAAGTGCTTTCCACCTTGAAAGATGCTTACGAAATCGGAGAAATTACCAAAAATGAAGAGAAAATCAATTTAGTATAAAATTCATTTTCATGGTTTTAGAAAAGGAAATCAAATTTATCTTAACCCTAGATGCTCTGAAAAATGTACAGCGCAGGAATTTTAACCACGATGATCAAAGGAGGGAAAACTCGGCGGAGCACAGCTGGCAGATTATTGTTTTGGCTCAGATACTTTTCCCTTATGCCAAAAATAAGGAGAAAATAGACCTTCTGCGAGTGATTAAAATGCTGTCCATTCATGATGTGGTGGAGATAGACGCAAGCGATACTTTTATCTTTGATGAAAAAGCGATGGTCGGCAAATATGAAAGGGAACTTGCTTCTGCGGAGAGGATTTTTGGTATTCTTGAAGAGCCGATGAGCAGTGAGTTTCTTGGTTTGTGGAAAGAATTTGAAACGGAGGAAACGCCTGATGCTGTTTTTGCCTGCGCCATAGACCGAATAATGCCTTTTTTGCTCAATACACATTCCTCTGGCAAAAGCTGGACAGAGGCAGGAATTACCGAAAACCAAGCCAGAAAAATCATAGAACACGCCGTAAAACGCGCATCGGATGAACTGGGAGAAGTGTTTGAAATCCTGATAAATAAAGCCTTGGATGAAGAAAAACTGAGAAAAAATTAATTTGATACTAATGAGAAATTTTAAATTGAAAAAAATAACTGTTCTTGTTTTAGCATTTTTATTTTTGGGTAATACTCTAAATGCCCAAAATAAGCCCGTTTCATCAGGAAAAAAGCAGCCAAAAGACTCTTCCAAAATAGCTGAAGCAGCAGCAACAGTAACTGGGCCTGTTGTGGCTATTGGATATGATTATGATAAGGAGGAAGAGGATTTACAGCCCAAGCTCATCATATCGGAAAAAAGATTAGAAAAAGATACTTCCAGAGCTGGGATAGATGGGCCGTATATCTTTTATTCAGGCTTAGGTAGGTCGGTTGTGAAGAGTATTAAGGAAGAAAAAGGTGTTCCTACGCCAGTTTATAAATGGTATGAAGAAAATCAGGAGCTAAAATCCTACATTACGGATAAGGATTTCGTTTCTTTTAGGCTGAAAAAGGAGCTGAAAGAAGAACCTTCGGTCTATTTGATGCCTAAAAAACTGATAGCTATTTCGGATATTGAAGGGAATTTTGAGCAGTTTAAAGAATTTCTTATCAATAATAAGGTGATGGATAAGAATTACAAATGGACTTTTGGGAAAGGACATCTCGTAACGGTGGGAGATTTCTTTGACAGAGGGCTTTTGGTAACGCAGACTCTTTGGCTGATTTATTCCTTGGAAGAACAAGCGGAAAAAGCAGGTGGAAAGGTGCATTTTGTCCTTGGAAATCATGACTTGATGAACATGAATAAAGATTTGCGCTATGTGCGAAAAAAATATTTTGAAAACGCAAAACTTATGAACGAGGATCCGACTTTCCTTCTTTCTCAGTATGGCACGGAACTCGGCAAGTGGCTTAATACAAAAAACATCGTAGAGAAAATCGGTGATTATATTTTCGTTCATGCAGGAATTTCTAAGGAAGTAAGCGACCTAAATCTTTCCGTGGAGGAGCTGAATGAACACGCTAGAAAATATTATTTCAACAATAAAGAAGGGCAAAAAGGGAAAGATGCCATCGCAAATGTCATCTATATGTATGGGAAAAGCCCTATGTGGTACAGAGGCTATGGGAAGGAAACTACAAAGAAGGAAGATTTAGAGGAAATTCTCAAAAAACTCAATGCGAAGAAATTTGTCATCGGGCATACCCTTAGAAAAGAGGTTACTTACCTAATGGATGGGCGTGTGATAGACATCGATGTGCTGCATTCCAAAGGGAAAACCCAAGGGCTGCTCATCAGAAATGGAAAAGAATATACCATAGACATCAAAGGGAAAAAATCTAAGATAAAGCACGGTGTAGAGGAGGATAAGGAAGACTAACAAAATCAAAGAAATGAAAAACATCGTAGTTTTGGCTTCTGGCTCAGGAACCAATTTAGAAAGGATATTGGAATGCATCCAAAACGGAGAAATTCCTAACGCAAAAGTAAACATGGTGGTTGCGGATAGGGACTGCTATGCTTTGGTTCGTGCCGAGAAAAACCAAATTCCTCATCATTTGATAAAGAGAGGAAAAGATTTTTGTGAAAATTTAGATAAAATCCTTCCGAAAGACACAGATTTGATAGTCTTGGCGGGATTTCTATCTATCATCACTGAAGATTTTGCAAAAAAATACGAGGGTAAAATTATCAATATTCATCCTGCGCTTCTGCCCAAATTTGGGGGAAAGGGCATGTGGGGGATGCATGTCCATACGGCTGTAATAGATGCCAAAGAGAAGGAAAGTGGTGCCACGGTGCATTTCGTGACAGCTGGGATAGATGAGGGCGAAATCATCCTGCAAGGAAAAGTTGCTGTAAGTGAAGGAGATACACCTGAAAAACTCGCAGAGAAAGTGCATGGGGTAGAATATGAAATTTTCCCAAAGGCGATAAAAAAGGTTTTGGAACAAATGAATTAAAGTTAAAAATTATGAGATTATTATTTTTTATTTCGTTGTTTATATCGATGAATTTTTCTGCGCAATCGGAAGATTATTCGTCTTTTACGGCAAAAAGCAAATATGATTTTAAACAAACAATTAGGAGATTAAAGAAGAATTTTAAAGCCAATAATATCGCAATTTTTGCGGAAATAGACCACGCAAAAGCAGCGAAGAAAGCGGGGGAAAATCTTTTGCCAGCTACGGTTTTGGTAGTGGGAAATCCTAAGGTAGGAACCAGCCTGATGCAGGAAAATCCCAAAGTAGCGATTGAGCTGCCGTTGAAAGTTTTGGTCTATGAAGAAGGCGGAATAGTCCAAGTGAGGTATAAATTCGTAAGTCTTCTAGTATCGGATTATAAACTTGAAAGTGTAGAGCAGATTACCCAAAAAATAGACATAGCGATGGGGAAAATAATAGCCGAAAGTGTTATGAAATAGAAAAATAACATACAAATAAGAATAAAACCGAGAGAAATCTCGGTTTATTTAAATAATAGATAAAAGGAAAAAGTTATAGTAAAAATATAAATAGATGAATATGAACGATTTAGAGCAAAGATTTAGAGTTTTTATAGAGAAACTGACCGAGAGAGCAGAGTCCTTAGCAAAGGAAACCCGTGATACTATGCAGGAGATTTATGATGAGGATACAGACCCATATAAACGCAGTTTTGGGAATTTTCTGATGGGAGTAAAGGGGCAGTTTAATGGAATTATAGATAAAGCGGAGGATGTTTTTAAACAGCAGATAAAGCCCTATGAACCATCTTTTTATGAGTCACAAACGCCAGAAGGAGAACTTCAGGAGAAATGGTTCAGAAAAATCCATGATGATTTTGAAAAATGGAAAGACAAGATGAGAGACCTTGCCGATAGCATCGAAAACCAAGTGAAAAAGCCTTCTGCAGAGGAAAAACTCCGTGAAATAGTAGAAGAATATAACACGGTGAAGGATAAATTCCACTGTTCGCAGTGTGGTGCTGGTTTGGAAATCAAGGAATTGTATTTTATTTCGACTTATATCACCTGTCCGTATTGCCAGACACAGAATACATTTGTGCCGAGTGATAAGATGCGCGAATATGAGTTCGTAGCGAAGGATTTTGCTGAAGAGAAAACCCAAAAAGAAGAAGAATTTTATGAAAGGGTTTCCAGCAGTAATGCGGTATCAGAAGAAAAATTTTTAGCTTATTTCTTATGGAGGGCTGCCATATGGAAGGTTTTGGCTGACACGGTGCCGATACTTGCCGAGGCGAATAAAAAAGTTTTTTATAGAGAAATGAGCGATATGCAGGTTTATGCTGAGTTTAATCTTGATGAAAAACCAGATTTATACCGAAAAATTATAGCAAAACTTACCCAGATGGATGGTGCTTATCTTCAGTTGGCAGTTGGAATGTTAGAAAATTTTGGTGCAAAAGGAATCCCTTCTGATGAATTTGAAAAATATTTGTCTGAAATGAAAAATAAATGCAAATAAAATTAGAAATATAGTTTTTAAATTTCATTTGGATTTAAAAGATAAAATAAAGATAACTTGGTTATGAAATTTGGTGTCTACAAAATATTTAATTGAAAATCAATATTTTACAATAAATTTAAAAGTTTGTAGACGCTTTGTAGACGCTGTTTTTATTGGATAAATGTGCTGAGTTTATACATTTGCTCCATCGAAAATTAAAATATTTATTAACCAAAAAAAATTAAAGTTATGTTTAAAAATCTTTTCAAAACAGTACAAGACCTAGTAGGTGGAAATGATGAACCAAAAAAAGGCTATGACGCAGAAGAAGGAGTATACTATGCTAAAGGTAGTTTCGATGATGAAGTAGAATATAATAACGAAATTATCTGCATCACAAACGGAAACCATGACAACATGGATGATATGAATGATGCGATGGATGACAAAGACTATGCTCGTGCAGAAAAAGTGCGTCTTCAGTGGAAAGAAGATGTGAAAACTTACAAAGAGCAGGTTAGAAAATTAGGCCCATACAAAGGAGATACTATGCTGATGGATGCTGCTATTGCGTTCTTGGATGAGTATGACCGTTTGATGGACAATGGATATAAAGTGCTTATCGAGATGCGTGCAGCAGGAAAGAGAGGAACGCCAGAGGAACAAGCTCAGCTGAAAAACAACAACAATCTGATACAGCGTTTTACAGATAAACTGAATGAAGTTTCTGATGACTTCCTTGAAAAGTACGAAGATGACTAAAAATAATCTTGAGTAATTTTAAGATTTCAAAAAAAGAAAAAATTATGTTTAAAAATCTTTTTAAAAAAGTTCAAGACCTTGTAGAAGATAACCAGCCTAAAAATCAGCCAGAAAAAAGAGGCTATGATGAAGAGGAAGGTGTATACTACGCAAAAGGAAGCTTTGACAATGCCATAGAGTATAATAACGAGCTGATGTGTGTAGCGAATAAATGCGAAGACAACATGGCGGATATGAATGCTGCTATGGATGCCAAAGACTATGCCCGAGCAGAAAAAGTGCGCCTTCAGTGGAAAGAGGATTTGGAGGATTATATCGCAGAAGTGAAACAGCTGGGAGCTTACAATGGAAATGACTCTCTCTTGAAGGCAACTATCAGATTCTTTGAGTTTTATAAAGGCTTGATGGATGATGGGTACAAGGTGCTTATCGAGATGCGTGCAGCAGGAAAAAGAGGAACACCAGAGGAACAGGCTCAACTTAAGAAAAACAATGATGCTATCATCAAAAACTCAGGCGAGTTTAATGGAGAAAGTGATGATTTCTTAGAGAATTACGATGAAAATGGAGAGGAGTATGATACTTCTTTTGAGAATCCTTACATGAATATGGCTCATGATGATAGTAATCCTATGCTGCAGCCTATACATGGTATTTCTCTGCAAGACTACGCAGCGGCTGCCTCTAAAATGACTAATGGAATGTCAGCAGAAGAGGTATGTAAAAGATTAGGAATCGATATGCCTGTTTGGGATGAAGCTAACCAGCTCTGGGTAAAGAGAATGCAGCAAGACCAGACTATGGCTGTGATGTCTCTCTACGGGCAGTATTACGGAAGCGCAGATACTCACCCTAAATTCAATGATTCTGTAAAAGAATCTAATCAAGAAGGAGACTATCTTGCTAAAATTCAAAATGATGAAGCGTTCTACTATGAATTGTGTGGAGCTCGTCAGGCGGCATATGAAGCAGGGCTAGATGGTGCTCAGTGGATACAGGATAATTATGGAATTTCCTTGGGAGATTTTCAGTCTGTAGCCATGAAATGGATGGCCAATATGGGTAACATCGAAAAAATGCTGCGATACCAAGAACAAAAACAAAGAGAATACGCAGAAAAATTCTCAAAAGAAATGGGCGGTGGAGTAGCAGATGATATAGAATTTTAATCAATTTTAAACTTTATTGTAAATGGAAACGGTGCTTGATATTATCAGGCACCGTTTTTTGTTTTTATTTAATTCTAATGATGTAGGGCATGGTCATCTGTATGCTGTTTCTGAAGTTTTGGTCTGCAAAAATCTTGAAGAGCTGATAGTTTTCTTCGCCCATTTGGGATTTTACATAGTTTGTAGTTATACTTTCCTGTTTCAGGCTGCTCATTATCTGCTCGAATTTATCCACTTTTGCAGGATAGCTTACGGCTTCGTATTCTGCTATATTTGCTTTACTTGCAGCGTATTTTACAGCATCATTTAGTGAGCCTATTTCATCTACTAGTCCTATTTCTTTGGCTCTTTTTCCAGACCAAACTCTTCCGCTTCCTACGGCATCTATTTCTTCAAAGGTTTTCTTTCTATTTTTAGAAACAAAATGCACAAAACGATTGTAGGTATTTACTACGCTTCTCTGTGTGATAGCAAGTGTCCCCGATGAAAGCCCCGAGAAAGGCGACATCATGTTTGAATTGGCATTGGTAGAAACTACATCAGAATAAATACCATTTCGGTTCGCTAGGTTTTTAGCATCAGGAATCACCCCGAAAACGCCGATAGAACCTGTGATGGTGTTGTTTTGTGCAAAAATCCTGTCCCCAGCCATAGAGATGTAGTATCCGCCAGAAGCAGCATAATCCCCGAATGAAATGATTAGAGGCTTCTTTTGTTTCAGCTGTTGGAGTTCATACAAGATTTCATCAGAAGCATTGGCGCTTCCACCAGGCGAATTTACACGGAGAACCACAGCTTTGATGTTGTCATCTTGGGCTAAATCCTTGATATACTGGATGTATCTTTCAGAATAGATATCACTATATCTGTTTCCATTGTAGATAGTTCCAGACGCGTACAGGACAGCGATTTTATTATCGTTTGTTTTCGTATCTGCGTGGGAGAAAGCATAATTTCTGATAGAAACTTTGTTTAGTTTTTCATCTTTACCAACATTTAGTTTGTTTTTTATAATCTCCTCGTATTCAGATTTTTGAACTAATTTATCGGCAAGTTTATATTTTAGGCTCAGATCAGGAATTGTAGCATATAGACTATCAACCACGGTTTTGAATTCCGTAGCATCTAGTTTTCTAGATTGGATGATTTTAGAGGAAATATCTCCCCAAGCGTCATTTAGAAGGGTAGTCATTTGCTCTTTGTTTTCTGGAGACATTTCGTTTCTGAGGAAAGGCTCTACAGCAGATTTGAAATTTCCATGGCGGATGACATTGATGTTGATTCCGTATTTTTCAGCAAATTCCTTTAAGAAAATTACCTCTGTGGAAAGCCCTTTCAGCTCGATGCCTCCCACTGGATTAAGGAAATATTGGTCAGCCACCGAACCCAGATAGTAGGACGCTTGGCTTACATTGTTCCCATAAGCATAGACAAATTTTTTACTTTTCTTAAAATCCTCTAGACTTTTTCGGATGTCATCTATCTGCGTAATCCCAGCATCTATATTATCCAGTTCTATACTGATTCCCTTGATTTTATCATCGTTTTTTGCAGTTTCGATGGCTTTGAGGATATCTTGGTATTTTAGTTCGGCATCTTCTTTTATCTCAAATATAGAAGACTCGCTTTCGTTCTCGTGTTCTACAACTTTGGATTTAAAATCAATCGTAAGAACCGAATTTTCTTTAATTTTGATATCTTTGTCTGCGCTAGACATGCTTCCGATGATGATAATCACAAAAAGCAGGAAAAAAGGCAGCAAAATACCAGCAATGAATAATGCAACAACATTTGCAAGAACAGTTTTGATGAAATTTTTCATAAATAAAAATAAAGTTTAAAATTTTACAAATTTACAAATAGTTAGTAATGTATAATGTAGTTTTGTTACTAGGAAGTAATTTAGGAAACCCAGAAAATAATATTTTATTGGCTCTCAGTGAGTTGGAAAATAGGGTTGGTAAGATTATTAAAAAAACTAAAATCTCAAAAACATTGCCTGTGGAGTTTGATAGTAAGAATATTTTTTGTAATACTGCAATAGATGTACAGACAATATATTCGCCTATAAAACTTTTAGATGAAATCAAAAAAATAGAGTCTGAAATGGGAAGAATCCATGATTCTAAGTTCTTTGGAGAATACAGAGATAGGATTATAGACATAGATATAGTGTCTTATGAAGGACTTATTTTTAGCTGTGATAGATTAGAAATTCCACATCATAAACATATGTATGATAGGGATTTTTCTATAGAGTTGTTAGATGAATTAGATTCAGAAATATAGTTTGATTATTTTGATAATATAATTTTATTTGTTGTGTGCAGAGAAATTTCTTCCTCTGCGCACATTTTTATTTTTAGTAAAACAATATAACTTATCTTTTTTGCTATTTTTGTGAGATAAAATAAATTTATGCCTATCGAAACACGAGACATTCTACTAAAAACCTTGAAAAGTTTTTGGGGCTATGATGCTTTCAGGGAGAGTCAGGAAGATATTATTTTGTCTATTTTAGAGCGAAATGATACCTTGGCGTTGCTTCCTACGGGTGGTGGTAAGTCTCTCTGCTATCAGCTTCCTGCATTGGTTTTGGAGGGGACTTGTCTGGTGATTTCGCCGCTTTTAGCCCTGATGAAAGACCAAGTTTCTCATTTGAAAGATTTGGGAATAGAGGCAGAATATCTTAGTTCTGAACTAGATGAAGGAGAACAGGAAGAAATCTACGAAAAGGCAATCTCAGGCGAAATTAAACTACTGTATGTCTCACCAGAGCGACTTCATAACTCTTTGTTTATGAGGAAAATGCTGGATGTTTCGCTGTCCTTTATAGCGGTGGATGAGGCGCACTGTATCTCAGAATGGGGGCAGGATTTTAGGCCGAGTTATCAGCATATCAGCGAGTTTAGAAAAACGATAGGGAATTTGCCTTGTCTGGCTCTTACGGCTACTGCAACGCCCAAAGTCGTTCTTGATATTAAGGAAAAATTAGGCTTGTCTTCGGTTCGTGTTTTTCAGAAAAGTTACAAAAGGGAGAATATTCATATCTTCCATGAAGAAATTTCTGATAAATACCAAAGAATGCTTAGTTTCTTGAAAATCAATAAAATATCTGGAATAGTCTATGTCCGAACAAGGAGAGAGGCGGAGGAGCTGACAGCATTTTTAAAGGAAAATAATCTGCAAAATGTAGATTTTTATCATGCAGGGCTTTCGGCAAGGGAGCGAAACGAGAAACAAAGAAAATGGCAGGAAAGGAATGATTTTGTTTTGATTTCTACCAATGCTTTTGGGATGGGAATAGACAAGGATAATGTGCGTTTTGTTATCCATTATTCGCCATCTTCTTCGGTTGAAAATTATTACCAAGAAATAGGAAGAGCAGGGCGAGATGGTCAGGAAAGTTATGCTTTTTTGCTTTGGAACAGGCAGGAACTCGGCGAGATGGATGATGTGTTGTCTGCGCAGATTCCAGATAAAACCCAATATTTGAAGGTGATATCCTACATCTATTCTATATTTCAGATTGCCGATGGGGAGGCTGCGGAGAGGATATTTCAGTTGGATTTACAGAAAGTGCAGAGTTTCACTAAGATTTCCTTTGCTAAGATTAGAAGTGTTTTGGGATTTCTTCATAATCAGGAAGTTATATTTTGGAATAATTATAAATCGCCTTCTACAATAGAACTAAAAATCCCTGCTGAAGAATTGGAGGATTTGCCGCCGAAAGATGCGTATTTTATAGAATTGCTGCTTAGAACTATTTCTGGAGTTGCCACGCACAAAGTTTCTTTTAGCGAAGAAAGTCTGAGTGCAAAACTGGGCGTAAGCCAGCAGATGATAAAGGACAGAATAAAGGAATTGCAAAAAAAAGAATGGCTGGAATATGTAGATGGAAGCACCGACAGCATAAAGTTCCTAAGACCGCGCGACAGCAGAGAAATACAAGGAAAATACTGGAATTTATTTGAGAAAATCCAGAGAAATAAAATCCAAAAATGGGAGGAAATGAAATACTTTATCCAAGATAAAGATTTCTGTAAAATGAGAATGATTTTGACTTATTTTGGAGAAAAATCCTCGGATAACTGCGGAAAATGTAGTTTTTGTCTATCCCAAAATCCAGTCAAAGAAAAAACATTGTCCGATGAGGTTTTAGAAATATTAGCCAAAAATCCAGCTACTTTTGATGAACTGAGCGTAAAAATATTTTGGTATGAAAAGGAGAAAATCTATGAAACTCTGATAACTCTACTGAATTTAGAGAAAATAAAAATGTTGAACTACAAAACTTATATGATCAATGAATAAACTAAAAGTCGTTTTCTTCGGAACGCCTGATTTTGCAAGGGCTTCTCTGGAGGCTATCCATACCTCTCCGCATGAGGTGGTAGGAGTCGTTACCGTAGCAGATAAAGCCAGAGGGCGAGGGCAAAAAGTGCATCAGTCTCCTGTGAAAACTTATGCCGTAGAGCATGATTTACCGCTGTTTCAGCCAGAAAAACTTCGTAATGAGGAGTTTCTATCACAGATACAAAGTCTAAACGCAGATATCTTCGTAGTGGTGGCATTTAGAATGATGCCAAAAGTTCTGTTTTCCATGCCGAGGCTGGGAACATTCAATCTACATGCCTCATTATTACCAGATTACAGAGGTGCAGCACCGATAAATTATGCCGTTATCAATGGCGAGACAAAGTCGGGCGTCACTACATTTTTCATCAATGAAAAAATAGATGAAGGGAATATTCTCCTTCAAGCAGAAACTGAAATTTCTCCCGAAGACAATGCAGGAACGCTTCATGACAGACTGATGGGGATAGGCGCGAAACTGGTGGTGGAAACCCTAGATGGCCTTGCGGAAGGGAAGCTTACAGAAATTCCTCAAAATCAGAAAGAAAATCCTAAAACAGCCTATAAAATTTTCAAAGAAGATACTAAAATAGACTGGGAAAAAGAGGTGGAAGTTATTCATAACTTTATCCGTGGAATGTCGCCGTATCCTGCTGCTTTTACTATTTTGGAAGTGGGTGGCGAGCAGAAAATATTAAAGATTTTTAAAGGAAAATTCCAAAAAATAGAACATTCTAAAGAGTATGGCGAGATAGAAATTTCTAAAAATGAATTTAAAATCTATGCTAAAAATGGAGTTTATTTCCCAGAAGAATTACAGCTGGAAGGAAAAAAACGAATGAATTTAAAGGATTTTCTAAATGGATTTCATAGTTTTGACGGATTAAAATTGATTAAATAAATTTTTGTTATGTATAAAAGTGTTATAAAGGGAATAGGTCATTATGTTCCAGATAATGTGGTAACTAATGATGATTTAGCTAAAATAATGGATACTAATGATGAGTGGATAACGGAGCGTACGGGTATTAAAGAAAGAAGGCACAGAACGAGCAAATTTGACAGCCAAGAAACTACAAGTTTCTATGGTTTCAAAGCTTCTGAAAAAGCATTAGAATCAGCTGGTCTGACAGCGAAAGATATTGATTATATTATCTTTGCGACACTTAGTCCAGATTATTATTTCCCTGGGTGTGGTGTAGTTTTGCAGGAAATGCTGGGCTGTGATACCGTGGGAGCGCTGGATGTGAGAAACCAATGTTCAGGATTTGTTTATGCGCTGAGCGTTGCAGATGCTTTCATTAAAGCGGGTCAGTATAAAAATATTTTAGTAGTAGGGGCTGAAATTCAGTCAGTTGCTTTGGATATGACAGATAGAGGAAGAGGAGTTTCGGTGATTTTTGGTGATGGAGCAGGAGCGGTAGTGCTTTCGGCTTCGGAAGATGCTGGCGTTCAGGGGATTTTGTCTTACAATATGCATTCCGAAGGCAAATATGCAGAGGAGTTGATGATAAAATTGCCTGGAACTAATTTGGGCTGGACAGACAGACTTCTTACAGAGCCAGAAAACATAAAGCCAGAGGAAATATATCCGTATATGAATGGGAATTTTGTTTTCAAACAGGCGGTTACTCGTTTCCCAGAGACTATTATAGAATCTTTGAAAAAAGCAGGAAAAACGGTAGAAGATTTGGATATGCTTATTCCACATCAGGCGAATATCAGAATTTCTCAGTATGTTCAGCAGTTGATGGGGCTTCCAGATGAGAAGGTATTTAATAATATCCAAAAATACGGTAACACCACTGCGGCTTCTATTCCTATCGCACTGAGCGAAGCAATAGCAGAAGGAAAGGTGAAGAGAGGCGATTTAGTTTGTCTAGCTGCCTTTGGAAGTGGATTTACTTGGGGAAGTGTATTGTTAGAATACTAATTTGGATTAGCATAAAAATAAAACCAGCTTTATTTCGAAGCTGGTTTTTATTTTGAGAAAGATTTTTAATCTTCGTATTGTTCCAGAAAATAGGAAAAAGAGAAATCGGGAACTTCCTCCACTAGGTCTTCTAAAGTCACCAAAAGGTCTTCAAAAATTTCTAGCTGTTCTACGGTCATATTTACAAATTCTATATGTAAAGGCATGTCTAAATCGCCAGAAATGCAGTCATAAAGAGCATCTAGATTATCTCCAAAATACTCAGGAAGTTCTATTTTTTCTTTCAGCTGGGCGTAGAAATCCTCTATATCGCCGATTTCTGAAAAATCAATGTATATCGTATTCATTATCAGTTAATTATTTTATTGTTTTTCAAAACTTTTATAGTGGTTTTTAGTGAGCCACACTTCTCCATCTTTATTGAAAACTATTCGTTCTGCATTTCTTCTACCACAGCGGTAGTTTATGTCCGCTTCGTAGTATTTACCATGGTCAGGAAGCTTTTTCTCTCGGTTGCTGAAGCGGTCTCCACCGATAGCCCTGTTGGGAAGCACTTCGCAGAGATTTCCTTCGGATGGTTTCCAGCCTTGTCTTTTGGCTTCTGCTTTGGTGATGTAGTATTCAGGGAGTTTTTTGTGTTTTTTGACATAGTTGATTACGATGGTTTCATCGGTAAGTTTTTCTATGTAGTTTTGCCCTTTTTGGTCTGCGATGCCGTATGGGTCTTTTGTCTTGGATGAATCTTTTTTGTATTGATAACCAACGATTTCGGGAGTATCAAAATCGGATTTTTTCTTTAAGCTGGGAAGAAAATCACACAAAGCTACAATGAAAATAGCTCCAAAAATCACACTCAAATAGATTTGTTTTTTTGTCATTTTATATGATTTGAAAAGGCAAATTTATTTAAAATAAATGTATTTTTACACTTACATTTGGCTTTTGTCAAATTGTTGGGAGTTTTTTAACTAAAAAATAATCAAAAAAGATGAACGAAACACGATTAGACTTTCAAAAACAAACATTGGAATATTTTATCGATGTCCGAAATATAAAGACGGAAGCGCATTTTTTACGAAAAATGAATGAAGTTTTTCAGTTTCCGAGCTACTTTTGGATGAGTTTAAACTCTATGGATGACTGCATGATGTCTCTAGAATGGATAGAAGCGCCGCATATCATCATTCATGTGGTTCATCTCGAAGAATTGAAACAAAATTGTTTTAAACTTTATGAAATAGTAGAAGACACTTTCCAGACTTATAAAAACTACTGGCAGGACAAAACCAGTGAAAAACAGGTAGAAATTCATCTTTAAAAAACAAAATTTTGTAAAACAATAAGTTTCATTAAAATTAAGAAAAATATTATCAAAATAGGTGGAAATATTCTGCCATAGTAGAGAAATAAAATTGTAAATTTGTTCCATAAAATACAATCTATCATGCCAAAAATATCACAAAGAGCAGAAAAAATGCCTGCTTCACCAATCAGAAAACTTGTTCCGTATGCATTACAAGCGAAACAAAAAGGAGTAAAAGTCTATCATCTCAATATCGGACAGCCAGATATAGAAACGCCTCAAACGGCTTTGGAGGAGCTGAAACATATTGATCTAAAAGTACTGGAATACTCTCTTTCTGAGGGAAATATAGAGTACAGAAAGGCTTTGGAGACTTATTACCATTCGCTTGGTTTTACAGATTTGACAACGGATAATTTTATCGTGACAAATGGTGGTTCAGAAGCGCTGAGCATCGCACTTTCTACGCTTTGTGATGATGGTGATGAGATAATTATCCCAGAGCCATACTACGCGAATTACAATGGTTTTTCTAACCATATCAATGTAAAAGTAGTAGCAGTTCCATCTTCTATCGAGACAGGTTTTGCCCTGCCGTCTATGGAAGAATTTGAGAAAAAAATTACTCCAAAAACCAGAGCTATTCTCATCTGTAACCCTGGGAATCCTACGGGCTACCTCTATACAAGGGAAGAATTGCAGAAACTGGCTCAGATAGCTCTGAAACATGATATTGTCATCATCGCAGATGAGGTGTATCGTGAGTATGTGTATGATGGAGCAAAGCAGGTCTCTATGCTGGAATTCCCAGAAATAGCAGAAAACTGCATCATCATAGATTCAGAATCCAAGAGATATTCCATGTGTGGAGTTCGTATCGGATTTATGGTTACTCGTTCTAAGCTGATTCGTGCTGCTGCGATGAAATTTGCACAAGCTAGACTAAGCCCAGTTCTTTTAGGGCAAATAATAGCTGCAAAAGCCCACGAAAACGACAAAAAATATATAGAGAGCGTTCGCGAAGAATACACTAAACGAAGAAATTTATTAGTAAAATTACTAAACGAAATCCCAGGTATAATCTGCCCGACTCCAAAGGGTGCTTTCTACTGCGTGGCAGAACTTCCAATAGATGATGCAGAGAAATTTGCACAGTGGCTTTTAGAGGAGTATTCTCTTGATAATGAAACCGTTATGGTAGCGCCTGCGGGAGGCTTCTATTCTAATCCAGAGCTTGGAAAGAGACAGATAAGAATAGCCTATGTGTTGAAAGAAGAAGACTTGAGAAGAAGTGTAGAACTGCTGAAAGATGCTCTTCAAAAATACAATGCACGATAATATGCAGATTTTAGAAAACATTTCCCTGAAGCCTTACAACACTTTCGGTGTGGAGGCTTCTTCGCAGTATTTTGCTGAGGTTTCTACAGAGTCAGAATTATTAGATTTACTGAAAAACCCTAAATTTAGGGAGTTTCCTCTTTTGTTTTTGGGAGGAGGAAGTAATTTGTTTTTCACGAAGGATTTTGAAGGACTTGCGATTAAATTAAATTTAAAGGGAATTTCCGAAGAAATCATAAGTGATAATGAAGTTTTGGTATCTGCCCGAGCAGGAGAAAACTGGCATCAGTTTGTTCAGTATTGTTTGGATAAAAACTATGGAGGATTGGAGAATTTGTCGCTTATTCCAGGGAATGCTGGGACTTGTCCTATCCAGAATATCGGAGCCTACGGAGTGGAGATAAAAGACAGTTTTGAGTCTTGTAAAGTGCTTAATCTGAGTACTTTGGAAGTTGAGGTTTTTGATAAGAAAAAATGCCAGTTCGGATACAGAGATTCTTTTTTTAAGAGAGAGGGAAAAGGTAAATATGTTATTCTGGAAGTTACATTTAGACTGACAAGAAAAGAGCATGTTTTGAAGGTGGAATATGGAGCCATCCAGTCAGAATTGGAGAAAATGGAAATAAAAAATCCAACGATTCAGGATGTTTCTCAGGCAGTTATTCATATTCGGCAGAGTAAACTACCAGACCCTAAAAAAGTAGGAAATGCAGGAAGTTTTTTCAAAAATCCTGTGGTTTCTGATGCGTATTTTGATAAGCTGAAAACTCAGTTTGCAGATATTCAGGGATACAAAACGGAAGAAGGCATGAAAATCCCAGCAGGATGGCTTATAGAGCAGTGCGGCTGGAAGGGCAAACAAATAGGAAATGTGGCAACTCACGCTCTGCAATCCCTTGTAATAGTGAATATTACAGGAAATGCGAAAGGGCAGGAGATTTTTGACTTTTCTCAAAAAATAATAGATTCCGTGGAAGAAAAATTTGGAATAAAATTAGAAAGAGAGGTCAATGTATTGTAAAATAAACTATATTTGAATAAAAAAAATAAGAATGGATATTCAAGAAATTTTAAATCAAGGAAACTATCATTTGATAGATGTGCGTGAGCCAGAGGAACTTATAGCAAATGGAGCGATAGAAGGCGCTGAAAATATTCCGCTGGGCGAGGTGGAAAATCACGCAGATGAAATAGCGAAATTAGACGGAAATGTGATTTTTTTCTGCCGAAGCGGAAACCGAAGCGGAAAGGCTACGGAAGCGTTTAAGCAGAGAGGATTTACCAATGTCTATAACGGCGGCGGCTACGAGGATTTATCAAAATTGTTATAATTCTTAAAAAAATAAAAAACTTACCCAAATTTGGGTAAGTTTTTGTTTATAAGTGAGTTTAGTTTATTACAGAAACGCCTTTTTCTAAAAGTTCAAAAACAGTGTTTTTGGCATCATCAGGGTGGAGGTTCACGGCTTTCGTTCCTTTAAAATGAAGAACGACTTTAAACCCTTCCGAAACAGCATCAATGCAGGTGTATTTTACACAATAATCTAATGCTAATCCTACGATTTCTACGGTTTCTATGTCTTTGGATTTCAAGTAATTAGAAAGTCCAGTGTCGATTAGTTTTTGATTGTCAAAAAATGCGCTGTAGCTGTCTATTTCAGGGTTCATTCCCTTTTTGATGATATATGTAGCATGATTTTTTTCTAAATCAGGATGAAACTCTACTCCCAAAGTTCCCTGCACACAGTGGACAGGCCACATTGTCTGTGAAATTCCGTTTAGGGCAATGATTTCGCCAACGGATTTTCCGTTATTGACCGCAAAACTTTTGTGTTCTGTGGGATGAAAATCTTGGGTAAGGATGATTTCATCATAGTTGTTGGTTTTCATCAGGTGGTTGATGTAAGGTATGATTTTTTCTCCATCAGCGACTTCTAGGCTGCCGCCTTTACAAAAATCATTTTGGATGTCCACTACAATCAGAGCTTTTTTCATTTTAAATTCAATTTATTTTCAATATTACTAAATTATTGATAATTTAGCAAAAATTTTTTGACTTATGGGATTAATGGATTTTTGGAAAAAACTAGTAAAAGCGTATAAAGACAGCCAGATTTGGAATAAAATAGAGACCAGTGAGGATTTGAAACAGGCGTATAAAGATTCTTATGAGAAGCCTGTGGCTCTTTTGACCTGTGCGACGATGCATTTCAGAAGTGATTATATGATGGGAGATTTTGAAAAACAGGCAAGAAGAATGGATTTGTCCAGAGTAAAATTTTATAGACTGAACTACACAGGAAATTCTAAACTAAAACAAGAACTGAGCGAAGATTTGGGAGTTCCGATAGAATCCGCTACCTTTTTGCTTTTCCGTGATGGACAGGTTATTTTCAAGAGACACGAAGAGCTGATAGACATGGAAAGGCTGATGAAAAAGTTATTTGAAGAGTAGAAATGTTTGATGAGTATCTTCTAAATACACTAGGTGTTTCGCCCTCGTCTATTGAGGGGTATAGGAAATACATAAAGCCTCTCAAAGTGGAAAAAGGACAGTTTCTGCTGAGGGAAGGGGAAGTGTGTAGAAATACTTTTTTCGTGGAGAAGGGACTTCTTCGTTTATATTCTATCAGTAAGGCGGGTAAGGAGCATATTATTCAGTTTGCGCCTGAAAATCATTTAATTGCAGATAGGAGTAGCTTGTTTTTTGGGGAGAGTTCGGATTATTTTATTGATGCAATAGAGGACAGCGAAATCATATCTTTAAGCCATGATTTTTATGAATATATGAGCCGAAATAACCCTGAAACAGGTGCGAAACAGATTTTACTTCTGCATAATCACGCCAGACAATTACAAAAAAGAGTAAATCTTCTGCTTGGGGCGAATG
>CAUQVP010000019.1:0-23168 GCA_963521545.1 uncultured Flavobacteriaceae bacterium
TTTTTTGGGTCTTTTAATCCCATTCATATCGGACACTTGATTTTAGCAAATTATATCGTGGAACACACTGATTTAGATGAGCTTTGGTTCGTTGTAAGTCCGCAGAATCCTTTGAAATCAAAAAAAAGCCTGCTCCACGACCACGACCGCTATGATATGGTAGAAATGGCGATAAAAAACTATCCTAAAATGCGCGTTTCGGATATAGAATTTTCTATGCCGAAACCTTCCTACACCATAGATTCCCTCACCTATCTTCGTGAAAGATATCCTGAATATACTTTTGCCCTAATCATGGGCGAGGACAATTTGGTCAGTCTTCCAAAATGGAAAAACTACGAAACTTTGATAAAAAATCACCAAATCATCGTTTATCCACGCGTCCTATCGGAAGACACTGACAAAGAAGCGATTACACACGAAAATATCTACAAAATAAATGCACCTATAATAGAACTTTCTGCGACCGAAATCAGAAAAATGATTAGAGAAAAAAAGAATGTCCGCCCTATGCTTCCGCCCGAAGTTTTTGAATATATAGACACGAAGGGATTTTATCAAAATTCTGATTTCTAATAGTATTTCTCAATCGCAAAAATTGTATTTATAGATAAAATAGATAGTATCTAATTCTTTTTTGAGGATATATTTCTGATTGTTTGTATCTTTGCCAATTAGTTTTATATATAAATCAATGATAAAAGTTTCTGATATTGCAAAAGAAAAAGCAACACAACTAATGAAGGAAGACGGCTACGACCCTGACACAGACTACATCCGTGTAGGAGTGAAAAGTGGTGGCTGCTCTGGGCTGGAATATGTCCTGAAATTCGACAAAGAAAGATTAGAGAACGACCAAGTTTTCGAGGACAACGGCATTAAAATCATCGTGGATAAAAAATCTTTCTTATATCTCGTGGGTACCACTTTAGAATTTTCGGGCGGACTGAACGGAAAAGGCTTTGTCTTCAATAATCCAAACGCCAAGAGAACCTGCGGCTGCGGAGAGTCTTTTTCTTTGTAAATTATTTCTCATTAGTTGATTTTAACCCAAATTTTAATAAAGTTTGGAAAGAGAAATTTTGTATCAAATTAAATAATATTTTAAATCGAAAAGAATAATTATGTCAAAATATACAGAAGATGACCTTAGGGTTGATTTAGAAAACAAGGAATACGAATACGGATTTTACACAGATATAGAATACGAAGAGTTTCCTACGGGACTGAATGAAGATATTGTCCGTGAAATTTCTAAACGAAAAAACGAGCCAGAATGGATGACAGAATGGCGTCTGGAGGCTTTCCGTACATGGCAGACTATGGAAGAGCCTGACTGGGCAAACATAAAGTACGAAAAACCTGATTTTCAGGCTATAAAATACTATGCTGCGCCAAAGAAAAAACCAGAATTAGAAAGTCTTGACCAAGTAGACCCAGAGCTACTGAAAACCTTTGAAAAACTTGGGATTTCGCTGGAAGAACAAAAAAGGCTGACTGGCGTGGCAGTGGATGTGGTGATGGACTCCGTATCTGTGGCGACCACTTTCCAAGAAACTTTGGCTGAGAAAGGAATTATCTTCTGCCCTATTTCCGAAGCGATACAAAAACACCCAGATTTGGTAAAAAAATACCTCGGAACAGTGGTAAAACAAAATGATAATTTCTACGCAGCCCTCAACTCTGCTGTGTTTTCGGATGGTTCATTCTGCTACATTCCAAAAGGCGTGAGATGTCCTATGGAACTTTCTACCTATTTCAGAATCAATCAGGGAGGAAGCGGACAGTTCGAAAGAACCCTGCTCATCGCTGATGAAGGTGCGTATGTGTCTTATTTAGAAGGATGTACAGCGCCTCAAAGAGATGAAAACCAGTTGCACGCGGCTGTGGTAGAGCTGATCGCTTTAGACCATGCAGAAATCAAATATTCCACCGTGCAAAACTGGTATCCAGGCGATGAAGAAGGAAAAGGCGGTGTGTTTAACTTCGTGACAAAGAGAGGTCTTGCCGAAACGGGAGCAAAAATCTCTTGGACACAGGTGGAGACGGGTTCTGCGGTTACTTGGAAATACCCTTCTTGCATTCTGAAAGGTGACAATTCTGTGGGCGAGTTCTACTCCATCGCAGTTACCAATAAATTCCAATATGCAGACACAGGAACGAAAATGATCCATATCGGTAAAAATACCAAATCTACTATCATTTCTAAAGGAATTTCGGCTGGGAAATCCAATAACTCTTACAGAGGATTGGTAAAAGTTCTCCCAACTGCTAAAGGAGCGAGAAACTTCTCCCAGTGTGATTCCCTATTGATGGGCAACGAGTGTGGAGCGCATACTTTCCCTTACATCGAGATTAAAGACCCTTCTGCACAGCTGGAGCACGAGGCTACGACTTCTAAAATTGGAGAAGACCAAATCTTCTACTGCAACCAGAGAGGTATAGACACCGAAAAAGCTATCGCGCTGATAGTGAATGGTTTTAGTAAAGAGGTTCTGAACAAACTGCCGATGGAATTTGCCATAGAAGCACAGAAGCTATTAGAAATCAGTCTAGAAGGAAGCGTAGGATAAACATACTGCTGGTTATTTTTCACAATGTAAAAACAAGATTTTTCTTTCGGTAGTTAAAGTAAAAATGACAGAAACATTAGTAAAACACATCAAAAATCTATTCCATCTAGCGCCTAAAGACTGCAAGGGTTTTTCGGAGGAACAATTATTAGAAGCTGAAAAGCAATTGGCGGTTAAGTTTCCTCTGGTATTCCGAGAGTATTACTTACAATTAGGCGCTACAGAAAGCGTAAACCAATCGTATAACAGCTTGGCTACGCCTGAACAGCTGTACTTTGATGGTGATTTTCTTTGTTTCTGTGAAGAAAACCAAGGGGTAGTAATATGGGCAATTCGCAAAGAAGATTTAGCAAACCCTAATCCACCTGTTTGGGGAAATTATGGCACTGAAACCAACCCTGATTGGATACAAGAAACCGATACACTCTCGGATTTTTGGCTGTATATGGCTATTTACAATGGTACTTTGGGCGGACTGCCCTACAATGCCAATGCGATGGGCGGATGGGATATGGAAGGCTTTGAAGTGCCTGAACAGGCAGTTTCTTATATAGAAAAACAATATGACACGCTTACCGAACTCTGCTGGGAAGGACAGCGCATCTTTACTGACAAGGATTTTACAATCGTGATAGTCCTCTCCATACACCGAGAAACAAAGCGAGCAACGGCTATTTTCATAGGGAGCGCTCAACAAGAGTTATTTGATACTCTTTTAGACGATATGGAAAACTTTGGTTTGCAATGGAATTACACTTCCTACGGCGATGGTGATGATGAATTTCAAGTAGTCTCAGAAGCTGAATTAAATGAACTAAAAGCCAAAGGCTTATGGACATTAAGTTAGAAGTTTTTGCATTATAAAAAGGCTATCTATTTAAATTATCAATATGACAGAAGCAGTAGAAAAACATATTAAAAAACTTCATCGATTGGAGAAAAAAGGTGATTTGGAAGTAGAACATCTTCTAAAAATCCTCAAAACTCCGAGCAAGGAATACATTGTCCCTTTGCGCGAAATGGCAGCGCAATACGATTGGCAACCGATGAATGACAAACTTATCATACCCTTTGCTGCATGGGTAGAGGCGATTTGTATTTACTTGGAAGAAGGGACACAGGGACTTGTAAAGGCTATTGATAAACCAAAAGAGTTCTTTCTTATTGTCTTTGGTGTATTAGAAGAACTTCCCATCGATGAAGCGCTGCCCGCCTTTCTAAATATAGCTGAAACTTTTTCTGCTGGAATTACTGATGAACAGGAGTTTTTTGTACAAAAATATGTTTATCCACTTTGTGAAATATCACACCAGCTCAAAGGTGAGAAAATGAGCAAAGACCTTCACGAGGCTTTTGTACCTATCTTAAAGCAAATCATCAGCTTTGCACAAACAAAAAAGAACGAAACGATAATGTGCAGTGCTGCTGTGTGCTTTCAGGCGTTTGGTGACAAGAGCGATATAGAATATCTTAAAAGTCTGATTTTTACGGAGGACTACTATAAAAATACAGGAAAAACCATCGCTAAAAGAATAGAGAAGAAATATGTTAACTAGTAAATTATTCCTATGATTCCTACCAATAGAATTTTTTATCCACTCCTCTATCAAAGTCAACTCTCAAGTACAGTTAAGTATATGCTGAGCGAACTTTTAGTAAAGGATAAACCAAAGATAACTGAACAAACAACAGTTTTTCTGTTTCTTGTATAAAAAATATTATAATTTAACTAAACCAATAAACAAGAGTTCTATATTTACCATGTTATTTGTAGCTTTACGACATATTTTATAACTCTAACTATTTTTATAATGAAATTATCAATCCTATTATCTTTGATTTGCATTGGAGCCTTTGCCCAAGAAAAAAACTATGGCACTACACTCGTGAGTATTGATCAGGAAATACAAGGAACACTCTTGTCTCCTAAGAAGCAGAACAACACTCCATTAGCTATACTTATTGCAGGGTCAGGTCCCACCGACCGTGATGGAAATCAAGCACATCTAAAGAATAACTCTTTAAAATATCTTGCCGAAGGATTAGCTGAAAAAGAAATATCTGTTTTTCGTTATGACAAGCGTATCATTGCCCAAATGAATAAAGGTACTGTACAAGAGGATAAGGTTACCTTTGAAGATGGAGTAAACGATGCTCTATTGGTAGTAAACTATTTCAAAAAAAAGTATAAAAATATCATAATTATAGGACACTCTGAGGGAGCTCTAATAGGACTTCTTGCTGCCCAGAAAACACCTATCTTTAAGTTAATCTCTCTTTCAGGAGCGGGAAGTAATAGTGCTGCACTTATTGAAGAACAAATAAAGAAGAATGCCCCTCAACTCAAAGAGGAAGCCCAAAGGATCCTCAATCTGTTAAAAAAAGGAGAACAAGTAGATAATATTTCTCCTTATTTAGCTCCTGTATTTAGGAAGAGTGTACAACCTTATCTTATCTCTTGGTTTAAATATGATCCCACCAAAGAGATTGCAAAGATGAAAATTCCTGTTTTTATTATACAAGGAACTAATGATTTACAGGTAGAAAGAAAAGAAGCTCAACTTCTCAAAGAAGCTCAACCTAAGGCGCAACTCCTCTTTGTGGAAGGAATGAACCATATATTAAAAGAGGTAAAAACAATAGAAGAAAATCAGCAATCTTATCTAAATCCAGATATACCTACTTCACCTAAACTTATAGAAGCCATTGCTCAGTTTATCAAAAACTAACATATCAAATGAATACACTAAGAAAAGACCTTCACGAGGCTTTTGTGCCTGTTTTAAAGCAAATCATCAGCTTTGCACAAACAAAAAACAACGAAGCGCTAATGTGCAATGCTGCTGTGTGCTTTCAGGCGTTTGGTGACAAGAGCGATATAGAATATCTTAAAAGTCTGACTTTTACGGAGGACTACTATAAAAACATAGGAAAAACCATCGCTAAAAGAATAGAGAAGAAATATGCTTAGTTTTACGGAAGAAGACATAGAGACCCTGCACCAAGTGGGCATTACTGCTGAGCTGAAACCTGTTCAGCCACAGCAGATGAGCCTTATTGAGATACTGAAAAACAAGTTTGCTCTGCTGAATGACTATCCGCAGATGAACTTCTATTTTATCCGTTTTCCTGATGAACTTGTGCCTATGCAACGCCAAGGGCAGCACTTCCAGTGTTTTGGGAAATGCTACTATGGTTATTTGGTGCTGAATGAAGAGGGAAGTGTATTTTTACTCCCTACCAATGATGACTATACCGATAACTCTGTGGTGCTGGCAAATGATTCACTTCAAGAATTTATCAAGTGTTACAGCCTGCTGTTGTCAAGTGTATTTCAGCTGAAAGGTGCTGATATTTCTACCCATGAAAAACTTTTTACAGCATTTGATAAAGCAGCCGAGCAAGTAGCTGAGGATTTTTATAAACTTGATCCTAAATTCTTAAAAGACGGCAATTTTTGGAATCAATTTCTTTATTTAATAGAAGACGGCTGGTTTAATATTGCCTACCACGAAATATTCTACATCAGAGAAGGGAGAAGAAGTCTATAATAGTTAGCCAATTAGTAAATATGCAATGAAAACCATAGAAGCAACATACAAGGATTTATTTGATACGGAAGAGGACTACAATCGCTATATAAAGCGGTTGGAGAAGAAAATAAGCACCTTTGATGTTTCATATATAAGCAATGCTAAGTGGCGTAAACTCTTTACTACCATAGTTTCTCACAAAGACCTTATCAAACAATGTGAAATTTATGATTTCTTTGGGTTTTGTGTAAACGAAATTGCTTGGCATAAAATAGCAGATGATAGCACTTTGTATATTCATGAAGATTATATCTCAGAGGCTATTACCACTGCTGAACACCCTACCTATTATCGTGAAATAGAATTTATAGAATTCAAAGCACGCTGGAAAGGAGCGTATATTGGCGAGTTGCTACCTCCCAACTACGAAACCCAAGACCTCAATGCTATTGAAGAAATGCTCAATAGTTTAGGAAAATTCCAAATTATAAAAACTGACGAAAGTCTGAAAATAATGGGATATCAATAATTTGCTAATTAACCAATTATTTTTTTTACTTTAATTAAATTTAAAATCAAATGAACACTATAAGGAAAGAACTTCGCCCTGATTTTGCTACAGCAGAAAAGCTGTATCCTCTCGTACTAAAACGCCTGAGAGATTATGAGGCTTTTCATGACGCCCAAAGTGAAGACACTCCCAAAGAAGTATTTGATAAAGAATACAAGGCGATGGAGCAATACCTCAGTGAGCTCACGGGTAAAGACCTTTCTGATATTTGGCTATGGGAATGGTGGGAAGGTAATGGTATTGAAACTTTTGCTTTTGATTTGGCAATGCCCTACCCTGTAAAGCACAACGACCTCACCCGTGAAGACATCGCTGCTTTTGTGCGTATTGTCATAGACAATGAATTTGAGTGCGAAAACGACTTTCAAAGGATGTTTATGCCTTATATATTTTACAGCGATGGTTACTTCTTTGAGTTTTTAGAAATCAACTGTCCGCGTTTCGACCCTTCTGCATTCAATACCATCAAAGATAAAAATGGTAAGTATCACGAGCCTACTGTGGAAGAGGTAATGAAGAAGATATGGAAATAAAAAATTACTAAATAACCAATATGTTTAAAGACTTAGAACAACAATATAACTTCGCTTATCCAAAGCTTTACCACCAGCTCTATGCCGACCAAATGCTCGACATAGGTGAATACTCTTCCCTTTGGAGTAAAGAAGTATATCCACGCCTGAAAAACCGCCCACCGCTATTTTTATACAGTGGCGAGTTTGAGCTGATACCACCTGCTAACATTGCCGAAACTATTGAGGAGCTCAATGGCGAGGACAGCTGGTTCAGTATCAATGCTGATTATCTTTTTATTCCATTTGGACAGACAGGCGGAGGAGATTATTATTGTTTCTTCTATGATAAAAATAATCCCAAACCAGAACCGCCCATTGCTCTACTGCAGCACGATTCTGATGAGGCAGAAATACTGGCTAACACCTTAGAAGACTTCTTTTTCTATGAAATGCTCAGTTCCGTGAATGATATATATGAGGGTTCTTTGGTGCGCAGTGAAGGTGATTTTCAGGAAAATATCACAAATCTTCTTCGCTCTCACCTGCCCTATGTTACCAAAAAAGAACAGCGCGAAATATTAGAAGAGGTGTACAGCCGAAAACTCACTGATTTTATGCGTGTTTTTCCAAATTCTACTCAAAGCTACCAAGGCTTATTGTCTGATGAGGAATTTGAACAATTAGTTCAGCAGCACATTTCCATAGATGGCGAGAAGACCTTTGTGTACATGATTGAAAATGAAGCAGAAAGCACTCCTCCGCGATACATCGATGGAACACTCTATGTACGGGTAAGCCCTATCCCTGCCAAAAACGATAAAGTATATGATGCCCTCAAAGCCCTAAACTGGCGACAAAACAAAGCTGTTACCGACCGATTGGAATACAGCAAAAAAATGCAATTATACTACAATGACCAGTATGGCGTTCCGTGGGAAGAGTATATTTTAGGAGCTTTCAAAGAGCGCATAGAGGAGCTTAAAAAATTCCCTAATGTGACTGTAACTTTTGAAGAAGAGAATAAAGATAATGCTCAAAAGCTTTAAATAAAAAACACAAGAAAAACTATAATAAAAAAGAATAAATAAAATTTTAATTTAACAATAAATAAATTTCATTAATAATGCTTAGAATCAATAACTTACACGCTCGTATAGAAGACGGAGCCGAAATTTTGAAAGGAATCAATTTAGAGATAAAACCTGGTGAGGTTCATGCCATTATGGGACCCAACGGAGCTGGTAAATCCACACTTTCTTCCGTAATTGCAGGAAGAGAAGACTATGAAGTCACAGAGGGAGAAATCCTTTTCGAAGGTGAAGATATCGGCGAAGATGCGCCAGAGGAAAGAGCTCAGAAAGGTATTTTCATGTCGTTCCAGTATCCTGTGGAAATCCCAGGTGTATCGGTAACCAACTTCATCAAGGCAGCAATCAACGAAACTAGAAAAGCCAACGGATTAGAAGAAATGCCAGCAAAAGAAATGATGGCGCTCATCCGCGAAAAATCAGAGCTTTTGGGAATTAAAAAAGATTTCCTTTCTCGTTCGCTGAACGAAGGCTTCTCTGGTGGAGAGAAAAAAAGAAACGAAATCTTCCAAATGCTGATGCTGAACCCTAAATTGGCTATTTTGGATGAAACGGATTCAGGGCTTGACATCGATGCTTTGAGAATCGTTTCTGAAGGTGTGAACCATTTCAAAAACCAAGGAAATGCAGTGCTTCTAATCACGCACTACCAAAGATTGCTAAACTACATTCAGCCTGATTTCGTGCATGTTTTAGCAGACGGAAAAATCATAAAAACTGGAGGCAAGGAACTGGCTTTGGAATTAGAAGAAAAAGGATACGACTGGCTGGTAAAATAATTGAGATTAAAACTCAAATTTCAAACTCCAAAATTTCAAATCAAATACAAATTTTATGTTATTTAATCAAATAGAACAACTAAAATCCACACTTTCCAGCGAGAGAGCCGAGGCACTCAGCCAGTTTTTGGCGGCAGGTTTTCCCACTAAAAAAGATGAGGAATACAAATACACCGACCTGTCCGAAGCCGTGAACAAGCAATATTCTCTGGCGCAGAAGCAGGAATTTCACATTACAAAAGAGCAGCTAGACCAGCTGCATCTGGGAGAAGAGCACTTTGATTTCATTGTCTTTGTCAATGGAAAATTCCAAAAGGCTCTATCCAAAATCTCCGTAGAAAATGCAGAATTTTTGACTTTAAATAATGCTTTTTCTTCTAATAAAGATTTGGTCGAAAAATATTTTAACCAAATAAAGCCTAAAAACACAGCATTCACAGCCCTAAACGATGCTTTGTACAGCGATGGATTTTTCCTTTTCGTTCCTAAAAATACTGTGATAGAAAAGCCTATTCACCTTTTCTACATCTCTGAAAATCAGGATGAAAATGTATTTTATACAACGAGAAATCTCCTTATCGTAGAAGAAGGCGCGAAAGTAGAAGTGATAGAGAGCCATCATAACTTTGATGAAACCTATACTTTTACCAACTCGGTTACAGAAATTTTCGTGGGCAAAAATGCAAAGGCTGACTGGCATAAACTCCAAAACGACAGCCAGACTACTTATCTGGTAGACAGCACTTTCGCGAAACAAGAGCGAGACAGTTTAGCGACAGTGAATACCTTTGCTTTCGGAGGTAAATTGGTGAGAAATAATCTTGATTTCATCCACACAGGAGAAAATATCAATTCCTTCATGAATGGTATCACCATCATCGGAAATGAACAGCTGGTAGACCACCACACAGCCGTACATCACAACGAGCCAAACTGTGAGTCTTACCAAAACTACAAAGGTGTTTTCAAGGACAAGGCGCATGGCGTGTTCAACGGAAAAGTATTCGTAAATAAAATCGCACAAAAAACCAACGCTTACCAGCAGAATAACAACATCCTGCTGAGCGAGGGAGCTACCATAGACACCAAGCCGCAGCTGGAAATTTTTGCAGATGATGTGAAATGTTCACACGGATGTACCGTAGGACAGCTCAATGATGAGGCGCTGTTCTATCTAAGAGCCAGAGGAATTTCCAAGAAAGAGGCTCAGGCACTGCTGCTGTATGCTTTCGCGAATGATGCTATGGAAAACATAGACATAGAGCCACTAAAACTGAAAGTTGCAAAGCTATTGGCTGAGAAACTGGAAGTTCAGATAGATTTATAATTTATTCATTTTGTTTTTAATGCAATGGGAGAATTTCTTTAGGAGTTCTCCCATTTTTTTATTGCTCTGTAACTTTTTCATAAAATATTCTTTTTATAAATTTTTATGTTTTTCTTAATGGATAAATAAGATTTACACAAAAGAAAACTATCTTTGCATTTAGTCTTCAGTTTTAAATAAATACTTCAATGAAAACCCTTGATGATTACCTTGAAAAACACTATATCCATCGTAGTAACTGGCTTCGTGCCGCAGTATTAGGTGCTAATGACGGCATACTATCCACGGCGAGCCTTGCCATAGGAGTAGCCGCAG
Source organism: uncultured Flavobacteriaceae bacterium (assembly GCA_963521545.1). GTDB lineage: Bacteria > Bacteroidota > Bacteroidia > Flavobacteriales > Weeksellaceae > JABCPE02. The sequence goes on from CAUQVP010000019.1 coordinate 10,702, forward strand.
CGACTTCCACGCCAGAGTCTGTGATTTTAGCAACAGCGGCAGGAATCATCGCAGGAGCTTTGTCCATGGCGGCAGGAGAATATGTTTCGGTAAGTTCGCAAACGGATATAGAACACGCGGACATCGAAAGGGAAAGACAAGAACTGAAAGACACGCCCGAAGAAGAACTACAAATGCTTGCGCATATCTACGAACTGCGAGGGCTAAAACCAGAAACTGCGATGCAGGTAGCCAAGGAACTAACTGAGCATGATGCTTTGGCGGCGCATGTGCGAGATGAACTGGGCATCACCGAAATCAGTCAGGCAAAACCTTTTCAGGCGGCTCTGGCATCTGGTGGAGCGTTTCTCTTCGGTGGTATGCTGCCTCTGCTGGTGGTCTTCATTGCTCCGTTTCATCATTTAGAGTATTATCTCTACGGCTCTGCTATTCTTTTCCTTGCGCTCTTGGGCGGAATTGCTGCTAAAACAGGAGGTTCTAACCCACTGAAAGCCATTCTTCGTATTACTTTCTGGGGAACTATCGCTATGGGAGTGAGTGATTTGGCGGGAAGTTTCTTCGGTGTTAGGATTTAAATTTAATTTTTAATAATTATTCGGTTTTTCTCTCGTGAGGCGGAAACTCGAATTGAAGCTGAATATATTTTGGCTGGTTTTGTTTTTCCCAAACATTCAGGTTAGACACAGAAAGCCCTAATAACCTTACCGAATTTTTCAAATTTTCTTGAAACAAAAGTTCCTCGCCGATACGAAAAAGCATACTTTGGTCTGAAACAAATTTTGCTAAAGTTTTGCTCCGTGTCTGCGTAGTAAAATCGCTGTATTTTATTTTCAAAGTAATGGTTCTCCCTGAGAGATTTCGTTTTTTGAGCCTTTGTTCCAGCTCTTTGGAAAGCGCTTCCAAAGGTGTCAGCAGATATGTCTGGTGCTGTTCATCATGCTCGAAAGTCCGCTCCACTCCTATGGATTTAGCAATTCGGACAGGATTCACTGGACTTCTGTGAATTCCTCGGGCAATTTCGTAGTAATAAAGCCCGCTGTTCCCAAAATGACTTTGCAGAAACGGCAGTGATTTTTCCCTCAAATCTTTTCCTGTAAAAATGCCGAGAGCATACATCTTTTCGGCTGTTACCTTGCCGATTCCGTAAAATTTTCTGATGTCAAGACTATCCAAAAACGGAATAATTTTATTAGGTTTTATGGTGGTCTGCCCATTGGGTTTCTTATAATCGCTGGCTATTTTGGCGATGAATTTATTGACCGACACGCCTGCCGAGGCAGTCAGTCCTATTTTTTCAAATATTTTTTTCCGAATTTCCTTGGCGATGTTCGTAGCGGAGGGATTATTTTTCTTGTTAAAAGTCACATCCAGATACGCCTCATCGAGGGAAAGCGGCTCTACCAAATCAGTGTATTCATAGAAGATTTCGCGGATTTGCAGGGAGATTTCCTTATACCGCTCAAAACGAGGCGAAACAAAGATAACATCTGGGCAGAGTTTTCTTGCCTTCGCTCCGCTCATCGCACTACGAACGCCGTATTTCCTCGCTTCGTAGCTTGCTGCCGCTACCACGCCTCTATTCCCTGCACCGCCCACAGCGATAGGTTTTCCTCTAAGGTCAGGACAGTCCAGCTGCTCTACGGAAGCAAAGAAAGCATCCATATCGATGTGGATTATCTTATTTTCAGAAGTGTCCATTGTTTTAGAGGAAATTCTATTTATTCCGTGTAAAGATAGTTTTTTCCTCAATATTTTACTGCAAAAATGCGCTGGGAATTTTACTCAGCTTCCGTTAGAAAGTATGATATTTTTCAGATATTTAGGTGGAGATATTTTATTATCTTTGTGGAAACAAAAAAAAAGAAGAAAGATGGCAGCACAGAAAAGAATTTTATTAGAAGACTGGCAAGAAATAAAACCTTATAACAAAACAGCTAAATCCGACCTTTATTTTTTAGGAATAAGCAATGAAATCAATGATAAAATCTACGAAAAAGAGTTTCATATTCCTTTGCAGAATTTCATAAGAGAAGAAGGGATTTCTTTGTTTTGTATGTTTCTGACTTCTTATTTAGAAGACATCATTTCTGGGTCTGAAGTATGGAATTCTTTCATCAAAAAACATAAAGAACTTTACGAAAAACCGCTACCATTCTACGAAACTGACAAAAACTATGTAGAAGGCGAGGTTAATATCCAAGATGTGAAATTTTTGGTTTGGTATTTCATCAATACCGTGAACAAGAATATCCTGCTCAATCCTCACGATCCTTTTATACAAAGCATTTCTGAAGGGCTGGTGGGTATCTTGGAAACAGAATACGAATACGCTCCAGAAAACGATTTACTGAAAGAAACTTACCAAATAGAGCCTACCCAAGACTACTACGAAGTAAGAAGACTGCTCAATAATATCCTAACTAAAACTTATCTATTCTTCCCAGATACAGGCTTCGCTCTACTGAGACAAGAGGCGGAAATTATGGAAGCAGGACGAAGAGTAGAAGCTACCCTGGATGACAACCGAGACAGATTCATCCACGAGGCATGCACCTCTCTCCTTGCGCTTTCTGCGAAGGAATGGGCTGTTCTGATTTTGGGTAAAAAACATCCCGTAGCAAAGGATTTAGAAAAAATGTCTCCGAGAGTTCAGGGAAGTTTCCTTTTCCTTGGCGAAGATGAAAAACACCTTAAAATAAAACACATCGCTACCGATAAGAAATTCAAACTTCTGAAATCTTCTTTCCCTAAACACAAAGATTTAAAGGAAAAAAGTATCATCTTCATGGGCATCGTAGAATGGCATAAAGAATGGTGGTTCTCAGGAGTTTCCATCATGAGCGACTACAATGAGGATTTCATAGAAAAAGAAAAACAAAACATCCACTCTAAAGAATCCCTTAGCTTCATGGAAGACCAAGCCCTCATCCGTGAAAACCTAAAAGAACACCACGAAGCATTCCTTATCTATAACAAGGGCGTTCCTATCGTATTCCTTAAAAAAGATGAGGTGGATGACTTTATGAACGGATATTTTGATTTCTTCACAGAAACTGCTGGTCTATCCGCAGAGGAAAAAGAAAAAGCCGTGAAAAAATACAAGCCAAAAGCAGACAAAGAAGAGGAAAAACCAGACACTGTGATGGTAGTTTTCCATAATATCAATTCTGGTTTTGAGGTTTATTCTAACATAGAAAACGCTTTTTGTATTAAACAAAATAAATTCTTGAATAAAGACAGAATCGACCAAGATTTCTACCAAATCTTCTTGGCGAATTTCTACTCCAAAGAAATTCTGGACTACAGCATAGAAGTGAGCGAGAAAAAGATTTCTTTCTTCAAGAAAAACAACTATTCAAAAGAAGAACTAGACTTTTTCACTCGTTTCTTTAAACAAGGAAATTACCACACTAAGGCGAGATTAACCGTTATAAAAAATGCCTAATGTTTAGACTATTGTTCTTGTTTTCGGGCGTTTTTGCCATTGGGCAGAATATTAAAAGCATCCAGCTATTTAATCCACATACCAATGACGAAACGCCTGTCATAAGGTTCGGAGAGAAGCTTGTCCTTCGTTTTGACGACTTGGACAACGGCAGCCAGATTTATCGTTACACGATAAAACATCTTGATAGAAACTGGAAAGATGACGGCTTGTTTTTCACGGAATTTGCGACTGGAAAACTGAGCGGATTGATTGATAATTTTAAATATTCTTTCAACACCCACCAAGCCTACACACACTACTCTCTGACCTTTCCTAACAAGGACATTCAGCCTAAAATATCGGGAAATTTTGAACTTATAGTTTATAAAGATTCGCCGAAAAAACCACTTTTCACGAAGAGATTTTCAGTGGCAGAAAATGAAGCTGGAATCGGTATCAATGTAAGCCGATACACCGCAGCGAAAACTCCAAACCTCAACCAAAGAGTAGAAATCAAAGCCACCCTTACCGACCCAGAAACCAGCCGAAATATCAATTCTGTCAGCCTAAATATTATCCAGAATAATAATTTTAATGATGGAATTTTTAACCTGAAACCCTCCTCTGTTCTCTTTGGGAACCAGCTAATGTTTCAGCAGTTGAGTCTTGTTTTTCAAGGAAATAATGAGTTTTCTTACTTTGATAATAAAACTATGAATGCCTCCTCTGACATGGTGGCAGGAACGGAAAATATCGATGGTGTGAACTACACCTACCTCTTCCCTACTTGGACTTCGCCGCTCAGCTACCAGTATCAGCCAGATGTCAATGGTGCTTTCTATTTCCGTAGTAATAACATGGGACAAGAAAGAAATGCCGACTACGAGGGCGACTACTCTTGGGTAGTGTTTTCTTTGGACAGCCATCCTTTGGAAGGAAAAAATATCTATGTCTTAGGGCAGTTTAATAATTATCAGGCTAACGAAGAGAGCCAAATGCACTACGACCCGAAAAGCCAAAAATATTTCGCTAAAATATTCCTAAAACAGGGATTCTACAACTACATCCTTGCGACAAAAGACCGAAATGGAAAACTGAATTTTGGTGAAATCAATGGAAATTTCTGGCAGACACAAAACCAATATCAAGCTTTTCTGTATTACACTCCTTTTGGAAAAAATTACGATGGGCTTATTGGTTATGGAGAAATCAGATAGAACAGTCTATTCCCAAAATTGGAAATAATATTTTTTCCAGCTTTTCAGGACATCATCCGTTTTGTTCTGTGTTTTTTCTTTCAGATTTTTTTCATTGCTGAATAAAGAAACTCCCAGCCCAAAATGCTCCAGCGGATAGCCCATAGCATTCAGAACCGTAACGCCCTCATCCAGAGATGAGGTATTTCTCTCCGAAATTCTTGGCGATATCTTATCAGGAAAATGTATCATAAATAGATTTCGGCGGAGGTCAGGATGGCGCTCCAGCGTTTCAGAAACCATATTTCGCATCGTGAGATGATCCGAAGAAACCACTATCATGGTGTTTTTTTCTGTATCCAGTTTTTTAATTTCATTGATAAATTCCGAAATCAAATAATCACTCACATGAAGGGCATTCAGGGTAACATTCTGCCCATTTTTATATTTTTTCTTCTTGAAATCTGGCGGGACAAAACCTCTCGGGCTATGAGTATTTATCGTAGAAATCATAATGCTAAACGGCTGATTTTTAGACTTTAATTCCTTATATTTTTCCTTGGCAAATTCAAGGGTTTTGTCATCATTCAGCCCCCAGCGGGAGAGATTTCTCGGCGTTTTATACTTTTTATCAATATTTTCAAGTGAAAACATCTGAAAACCATGGCTTTCCAAAAATTTATCATTCCCCGCAAAGGCTTTGGGCGAACCTTGTATAAAAATATTTTTGTAGCCATCCTCCGCGAGTATATTACCCACGCCCTTTATTTTAGGGAGAAAACTAGGAAGCTGGTCGAGGTCGTTATTCTCTCGCCCCACCGCATATAGAGGCACTCCGCACTGAGAACTGGCTATTCCTGCGATAGTCCAGCCTGTTCCCCAGACCTGATGAACATTAGAAAAGGAAAGTGATTCTTTCTCCAGCTGAGCCAAATTAGGCGCAAGGTCAGGGAAAATTTCTTGATTGAGGTATATTCGCTCAAAAGCCTCTGCATAAATCCAGACCAGATTATATTTTGTTTCGTTTTTTATGGGCTGTTTCGGAGGCTGGTAATTGTCTTTAAACAAAAACTTCGGGTCTTCATCTACCACTTTATAAGTTTGGTAAATATCATAGTTTAAAGGATTAAAGACCAATAAAACCAGCATCAAAAACACTGGAATTTTAGCGTTGATGGTTTTCTGTTTTGTTTCTTTTTTAATGAATTTTTTAAAGCAAAAAAACGCCGAGAAAATGAATAAAGCTACCAATAAAGTGATGTCTATGATAAGTTTATAAAAATCCCCTATTCCTGCTCCTTTAATGCCTGTTTTCAGGTGAAATGGAATACTTTCGTTAAAGCCTGCTCCTGTCAAATTAAACGAAAGATAATATAATATGCCCTGAACTCCTGCAATGAGCCAAAAATAAAAAGCAAGCTTTCCCCTGTTTACCAACAAAAGAAAACACACAAAAGAAAACAGTATATAGCTAATATTGAGCTTAGTATGAGTGATGATTCTCAGTGTAGTCTCATTCTCTATAATGGACAAAATCTGCAAATACAAAAAATATATATAAAAACCCAATAAAACGATGTAAATCAGTTTCTTATATCTAATTTCCTTTTTAAAAACTGCTACCGAAATGGTGAACATTATCAAAAGAAAATGCAGGGAATAAATCAGAAAAGTAGGCGTGTCCTGTCCCAATTTATTTCAAGTGTTTAAAAAATTCCCACATCACAATTCCACCACAAACACTCACATTTAGAGAGTGTTTAGTCCCCAGCTGAGGTATCTCCAAGAAGTCATCACAGAGCGGAAGAACCTCATCACTGATACCCTCCACCTCGTTACCAAGAAGCAATGCGTATTTTTGACTCTTCGCAAAGTCAAATTCTGTAATCATTTGGCTTCCAGTAGTCTGCTCCACACCTACTACGCTATACCCTTCTGATTTTATGCTTTGCAAAGCCTCCGTAACCGACTCAAAATAAGCCCAATCCACGCTTTCCGTAGCTCCTAGTGCAGCCTTATGGATTTCTCTATGCGGCGGCTGTGGAGTGATTCCACAGAGTAAGATTTTTTCTACCAAAAAAGCGTCTGCTGTACGAAATACCGCTCCTACATTATGCATACTACGCACATTATCAAGGACTATGACCAGAGGAGTTTTAGAACTTTGTTTAAATGTTTCTACATCTATTCTCCCCAGTTCTTCTAATTTAAGTTTCTGAACCAAAATAATTATTTTTTAGGATTCACTGAAAATACGAATTACATTCTTCTCTATATTCTGAGCTATCAGCTCCATAGGAAGGTCGTTTTCATCATTATTAAACGGCTCTTCTATCTCCTCTGCCAGCACCTCCATACTCATCAGCACATAGAATACGAAAACAGTAAGAAATACCATAAGATACCCTATACTCATAGAATAGGCGATAGGAAGAGTAATCACATAAATAACGATAAATTTCTTTGTAAAAGATGAATAAGAATAAGGAATCGGCGTGTTTTTGATTCTTTCGCAGCCGCCACAGACTTCCAAAAATCCTCTGGCATGATAGTCCAGCATCAGCATCTGCTCTCCCGATATTTTACCCTCTTTATATAATTTCTGAATTCTCTCCTGTATCCTCCAAATCAGCGCATTAGGTGGATGTGGAAGCTGTTCTACTTCCGTATGATGCTGGTCTTGTGCCAGTTCCATTTTAGTGGATTTTTTGGACAAGTGCCTGCTAAGCAAGTGAGGGAAAAAACAAATATATTTCTGAAAAAAGTCTCTATTTTCGGTGTCTGCTGTGTCCAGCATGGTATGAAGTTTAATGGCAAAATTTCGGGAGTCATTTACCATTCTTCCCAGAAGTTTTCGCCCTTCCCACCAGCGGTCATAGGCGGTATTAGTCCTGAAAACCAAAAGCATCGACAAGACAAAACCCAACAGCGTGTGGATGAGGGAAATATTTTTAATCGAAGAATCCTTGTCTATTTTAAAATATTCTATCTCCAAAAAAGCCACTATTGCCGCATATACAGCCATGGCAATCATACCTGACTTTAAGGTTTTTAGTGAGTCTGATTTATGTATACTCAGCAGTATGGATATCCAGTGCTTATTATCATATACCCGCATATAATATCTTTTTTAGCCCTAAAAGTTTAAATTTGCACAAAAATAATACTTTTTTAACAAAATTTTATTGAAATCTTCTTTAATTTTGTTCCCTTAAACCTAATTTCACTTTATGGCAAAAACGACACAAAAAGAAACTCCGCTGATGGCTCAGTACAACAGCATCAAAGCTAAATATCCAGATGCTGTCCTGCTCTTTCGTGTGGGGGATTTTTACGAAACCTTTGGGCAGGATGCTGTGCGAACTTCCCAGATTTTGGGCATTGTTCTCACAAAGAGAAATAATGGCGGCTCCCATACCGAGCTGGCTGGTTTTCCTCACCACTCTCTCAATTCCTACCTTCCCAAACTAGTTCGTGCTGGACTGCGTGTCGCAATCTGTGACCAGCTGGAAGACCCAAAGATGACCAAAGGCATCGTAAAAAGAGGCGTTACAGAGCTGGTTACGCCAGGAGTTACTTTTAATGAGCAGATTCTCACTACCAAAGAGAATAATTTTCTGCTGTCTATCCATCGTGAAAAAGAAAAATACGGTATGGCTCTAGTGGACATTTCCACAGGAGAATTCCTTGTTTCGGAAGGAAATTCGGATAAGCTGATGCACATCATCCATACCTTCAGCCCTAGTGAAATTATCTATCAGCGAAAAACCGAACTTCCAAACAGAATAAAAGACAGAAACTCTTTCGCTCTGGAGGACTGGGCATATCAGTATCCTTTTGCTTATGAGAAACTTACCAATCATTTCAAAACAAGATCACTGAAAGGCTACGGAATAGAGGAGTTTCCATTGGCAATCACGGCGGCTGGTGCTATTTTCGCTTATTTAGTAGAGGACACACATCATGCTCTCATTCAGCACATTACCAAAATACAAAACATTCCACAGGATGATTATCTGATGATGGATGGCTTTACGCTTAGAAATTTGGAAATCATTCATTCCAACCATAGTGAAGGCAAAAGTCTTCTGGACATCATAGACCGCACGATCACGCCTATGGGAGGGCGACTGCTGAGAAGAAGAATGATTCTTCCACTGAAATCCGTAAATGAAATCAACCGAAGACTCTCTCTGATAGAGTTTTTTAACAAAGAAGAAAACCTAAAATATAATATCCACGACCTTCTAAAATCTATTTCTGACCTAGACCGACTACTCGGAAAACTTGCTGCAGAGAGAATTTCGCCAAAAGAACTCGGGAATTTCCGAAATAGTTTGATAAGCATTGAAAAAATAAAGGAACTGCTGCTGCCTTATCCAGATGCTTTGGCTTGGGTTTCGCCTCTGCACAGCCATAAGGAACTCATTGATTATCTCCAAAGTCACCTAAACGAGGAGCTTCCTGTAAATATAAACAAAGGAAATGTAATCAAAGAAGGCGTTTCCGAGGAGCTGGACAAACTGAGAAAACTCCTCTACAGCGGAAAATCCTATTTGGATGAAATGTGCCAGCGCGAGAGCGAAAGAACAGGAATTTCAAGTTTAAAAATAGATTTCAATAATGTTTTCGGGTATTACATAGAAGTCCGAAACACGCATAAAGACAAAGTTCCTGAAAACTGGATAAGAAAACAGACACTGGTCAATGCGGAGCGGTACATCACTGAGGAACTAAAAGAATACGAATCACAGATACTGGGAGCTGAGGAAAAAATCGCCCAGCTGGAACATTTGCTCTACAAAAAAATAGAAGAGCAGGTTCTCGTGCATATGGACACCATTCAAAACAATTCTAAAATCATTGCAGAAATAGACTGTGCGGTAGGACTTTCGGAACTTGCGATTGCAGAAAACTACACCAAACCGATTATAAATGAAGATTTCGCAATAAACATCCAAGAAGGAAGACACCCTGTGATAGAAAAATCCCTGCCTCTGGGCGAAAAATACATCCCAAATGATATTTTCCTTGACCGAGATACCCAGCAGATTATGATGGTTACAGGTCCCAATATGTCTGGTAAATCGGCAGTCCTGAGACAAACAGCCATCATCTGTCTTTTGGTGCAGATTGGTAGTTTTGTCCCTGCAAAACACGCCGAAATAGGAGTTTTGGACAGGATATTTACCCGTGTGGGAGCATCAGACAACATTTCGGCTGGAGAATCTACTTTCATGGTGGAAATGAATGAATCTGCCAACATTCTGAACAACATCACAGAGCGAAGCCTCATTCTGTTAGATGAAATCGGGCGAGGAACTTCCACTTATGATGGAATTTCCATCGCTTGGGCTATTGCGGAATACCTCCACCAGCACCCTACACAGCCAAAAACGCTGTTTGCGACCCACTATCACGAGCTCAATGAAATGCAGAATAGTTTTAGCCGAATTAAAAACTATCACATCGCCATACAAGAGAACAAAAATAATGTAATTTTCCTAAGAAAACTAGTCGCAGGAGGCAGCGAACACAGCTTTGGTATCTATGTAGCCAAACTGGCTGGAATGCCTACAAAAGTAGTCAATAGAGCAAAAGAAATTCTAAAAACCTTAGAAAACAGCCGAAGCCAAGACCAAAACACGGAGAACATAAAACGAGTAACGGAGGAAAATCTTCAGCTCTCTTTCTTTCAGCTGGATGACCCTGCTCTAGAGAGCATAAGAGAAGAACTTACCCAAATAGACATCAATACGCTGACACCGATAGAAGCCCTAATGAAACTCAATAAAATCAAAAATATGATTGGGAAATAAAATCCCAACTTTAGTTTTTTTTGTATTTTTACAGAAGATTTTTAAATAAAAACAAAATATAACTATGAGCGACCACTTACAGCATGAATGCGGCATTGCGATGCTTCGTCTGTTAAAACCTTTAGAATACTATAAAGAAAAATACGGAACTCCTTTTTATGGTATCAATAAAATGTACCTAATGCTGGAAAAACAGCATAACCGCGGGCAGGATGGTGCTGGATTGGCGAGCGTAAAATTTGATATGCAGCCCGGCGAGAGATATATCAGCCGTATCCGTTCTAATGCCAATCAGCCAATACAGGATATTTTCAATCAAATCAATACCAGAATCAGCGAAATTCTAAAAGAAAATCCAGAAATAAAAAATGACACAGAAGCCCAGAAACATCTGCTTCCATACATTGGGAATGTATTTTTAGGACATGTTCGCTATGGGACTTTTGGGAAAAACAGCATAGAAAGTGTTCATCCTTTTCTTCGACAAAACAACTGGATTTACCGCAACCTCATCGTGGCTGGGAATTTTAATATGACCAACTCCAAAGAACTTTTCCAAAAACTGGTAGAACTCGGCCAGCACCCGAAAGAGCAAACCGATACAGTGACCATCATGGAGAGAATAGGACATTTCCTAGACACCGAAGTTGAAAACCTATATCAAAAACTAAAAGCCGAAGGCTACTCCAAAAAAGATGCTGCAGCAGAAATCCCAAACCAACTGGATGTAGCAAAAATCCTCAAAAAATCTGCATACATATGGGATGGCGGCTATGCTATGTCTGGAATCATAGGGCATGGCGATGCCTTCGTAATCAGAGACCCTGCGGGTATTCGCCCAGCGTATTACTATAAAGATGATGAAATCGTAGTTGTGGCTTCTGAAAGGCCAGTTATACAGACTGCATTTAATCTTGATTTTGAGCAAATTACAGAACTAAACCCTGGTTCTGCCATCATTATCAAGAAAAACGGAAATGTTTCCATAGAAGAAATCCTCCCAGCCCTGCCCTACAAGGCATGTTCTTTTGAGAGAATTTATTTCTCACGAGGCAGCGACAAGGAAATTTATCAAGAAAGAAAAAAACTGGGCGCCCTACTCTTCCCAAAAATTCTAAATTCCGTAGACGAAGACCTGAAAAATACGGTTTTTGCCTACATTCCAAATACTGCAGAAACCTCTTTTTATGGACTGATAGAAGAGGCTGATGCCCATCTGAATGAATACAAGAAAAACCAAATCCTAAAATTAGGAAACAACATTTCAGAGGAGAAATTGGAGGAAATCTTGTCCCTTCACCCTACAACTGAAAAAGTAGCCATCAAGGATGCTAAACTCCGTACTTTCATCACGGAAGACAGCAGCCGAAATGATTTGGTAGCCCATGTTTACGACATTACATACGGTTCTGTCCGAAAAAATATTGACAATCTGGTCATTATAGACGACAGCATCGTAAGAGGAACTACACTGAGAAACAGTATTTTACGAATTCTAAATCGTTTGAATCCGAAAAAAATAATCGTTCTATCCTCTGCTCCACAAATCCGCTATCCTGACTGCTATGGTATAGATATGGCTCGTTTGGAGGATTTGGTGGCTTTCGAGGCGGCTTTAGAACTGCACAAAGAAAGAGGTTCTGACCATATCATAAAGGAAGTTTATGAAAAATGTAAATCTCAAGTGGATTTAGAAGATTCCCAAGTCATTAACTATATCAAAGAAATCTATGCTCCTTTTTCTGAGGAAGAAATTTCAGCGAAAATAACTGAACTTTTAGTTCCTGAGGAAATGAACTGCCCTGTGGAAATCATCTTCCAAAGTGTAGAAAACCTGCACAAAGCCTGCCCGAAAAACCTCGGCGATTGGTATTTCACTGGTGACTACCCTACTGCTGGCGGAAACAGAGTGGTGAATAGAGCCTACATCAATTTCTTTGAAGGAAATAAAGAAAGAGCATACTAACGCATTTTGGATTTATCTACTCCCATAGAATATCTAAAAGGCATCGGCCCTGAACGCTC
>CAUQVP010000020.1:0-22999 GCA_963521545.1 uncultured Flavobacteriaceae bacterium
TATTGGTGCTTGATAATTATGATAGTTTCACTTACAATTTGGTTCAGATGGTGGAGCAGATTGTAGGGAAGGAGTTTGTCTATGTTTTTAAAAATGATGAAATTTCACTGGAAGAAGTAGAAAAATATGATAAAATTATCCTTTCTCCAGGGCCAGGCGTGCCTAATGAAGCAGGGATTTTGCTGGATGTGATAAAGGAATTTACGCCAAAGAAACCTATTTTAGGAGTTTGTCTTGGTTTACAGGCGATTGCAGAGGCGTTTGGTGGAAAGCTGATTAACTTGAATAATGTTTATCATGGAGTTGGGATTTTTACGACGATTATAGAAGATAACATTAAGTTATTCAATGACTTACCTTCTGAAATCATTACAGGAAGATACCACTCTTGGGCGGTGGATTCTCATGATTTCCCTGAAGAGTTACAAATCACGGCTGTAGATGAACAGGGCATCATCATGGCATTACAGCATAGAAAATACGATGTCCATGCAGTGCAGTTTCACCCAGAAAGTGTATTGACACCTTGTGGGGAGAAGATTTTGGAGAATTTTTTAAAGGATTAAAAATTTTTTAAGCCATCATTATAAGGCTTAGGGCCATAATAGCCATACCAAAAATCAAACCATAAATGGAAAGATGATGTTCTCCAAATGCATGGGTAGCAGGTAATAGCTCATCAAGAGATATAAAAACCATAATTCCAGCTACTATGGCAAATATCTGTCCCATTAAAACAGGAGTAATAAATGGCATTAAAACAAGATATGCAGCAATAGCTCCGATAGGTTCTGCTAGACCAGAGAACAAGGACATCAGAAATGCTTTTTTCTTGTTTTTAGTTACTTGGTAGATGGGGACAGCTACTGCTATGCCTTCGGGAATGTTATGGATGGCTACAGCAGTTGCAATGGCTATACCTAATGTGGGATTTTCAACTCCTGCAATGAGGGTGGCTATCCCCTCAGGAAAGTTATGAATAGCGATTGCAAATGATGTCAAAATCCCCATTCGCATTAGCTTAGAACCTTTTTTTATCGGTTTTTCCATATTTTCTAAGTGTTGAATTTCATGAGGATTTTCAAATGAGGGAATTAAACGGTCTATAATGCCAATGAATAAAATTCCGCCAAAGAAACATAACCACATGGTTAGCAACCCTTTTGTATTTCCCATCTCTTCGGTAAGGATTTCTCTGGATTGAACTAAAAATTCTGCAAAGGATACCAAAATCATCACTCCAGCGGAAAGTCCCAAGGAAAAAGATAATAATTTTTTGTTTGTCTGCTGAGTAAAAAAGACAATCAGCCCCCCAATTCCAGTGGATAATCCTGCAAATAAAGTCAATAAAAATGCGATAAAAATATGCTGTTCCAAAATACTAATTATTTATATCACAAATCTAAAAAATAAAGGTAAGAATAACTAGCACTAAGATAAATATTTTAAAAATTCCCAGAATTTTCTATTTTTCAAGTAGTTGAGCGAATTTTCGTTACAGTAGGCCTCTTGTTCAAAACTGATTTTTTCATACGCCATTTCTCCATTTCCTAGTTTGATATACCAATATAAAAACTCAGCAAGATACCAGAGATAAAAAAGAATAATGCCCATTTCCAGCTGCTGCCGAAGGTGTATTTTTTCGTGGTTGATAAGGGTGTGGTTATTTTTCAGCCTTTTATCTTTTAAAATAATAAAAGGAAAGATGGCAATTCCTAAAATTTTTGTATTTTTGAGCAAAGTTTGACACACTATTATCATTCAACAAAAATAAAATAAATTTTGTATAACACTAAAAAAATAAAGATATGAACAGAATAAAGTATTTATTTCTATCAGTAGGGATGGGATTTTTGATAGCATCTTGCAGCCCATTTAGAGTAGTTTCAGATTATGATCCGAAGGCTAACTTTTCTGAGTACAAGACTTATTCTGTAAACTTGGAAGAGCTGAAACTGAACGATATAGATCAAAGCAGAGTGACAGATGAATTACAGAAACAGCTGGCAGAGAAGGGATTGTCACAGAGTAATGATGCAGCAGATTTGGTGATTCAGGTCAAGGCAAATCACAAGCTGGTAAGAGATACCTATGTGACGCCTAATGTGTATTTGGGAGGCTGGGGCAGTTGGCTCGGCTGGGGAATGGGCTTAGGAAGAACTTATACTAATGAATACAACCAAGGAGGACTAGTTTTTAACTTTATGGATGCAAAGACAGGGAAACTTGTTTGGCAGGGAAAAGGAAGCGGAATCAATGTAGATTCGCCGAAGTCAAAACAAAAGCAAATTCCAGAAATCATTGCTGAAATATTGAAAAATTATCCACCAAAGAAATAAAACAATCATTTTAAAACGAGAGAGGCTGTCCCACGGGATGGCCTTTTTTATTGATAAAACTCATCTTTCTATTTTGGTGGAAAATGTGTACATTCGCAAGAAAAAATTATGCGAAAAATTTTATTTACATTCTTGATTTTTTGCGGTGTTTTCACTGCTTTTTCACAATCACGAGATTTATTTGCTTTAGCCAAAGGAAATTATCTTGGACTCAATGCACTATTTGACCAAGATGAAAATCTCTACGGATATGTGGCGATCTACGGCTATGGCAAGTCTGGTGATAAAACGAAAAAATTTGAATATGTCTTTTTGGATAAAAACCTAAATCCAGTTTCCAACAAAGAGTTTGAAGGAGATATCACGGCGGCAAACTATTTCGGGGCAATTGATTTTAGAGGAAATCTGGTTCTTTATCCAAGAGCTGATTATGATGCAGTAAAGGGAAGGGACTTCTTCTATCCGCGTACAATGGAGGTTAATCTAAAAGATAACACCATAAAACAAAAAGTATATTATGAATACGAAAATAATGCTTTCAAAGAAGTAACAGAGCCGGAAAATGTACGAAACCAAAGAAAAGAAGAAAGAAAAGAGCGAAGAGAAAAAGGATTTCTTTATGTATCTAGTGTTTATGAAATAAAAGAAGGCGGTTTCATCGTTATGGAATATGATGACTACGAAACTTATGGCAAAAATCATAGCTTAAAAAGATACGATGACAATAAAAAACTGCTTTGGGAATACAAATATAATACGGATGGAACTGAAAGAAAATATGAAGCCATCAGAATCATTGAAAAAGATGATAAACATATCTACACTATTCTAAAAGTAAAGAACAAGAAGGAATTTTCTTATTTCTTCCAAGTGCTGGACATTAAGACAGGAAATATAAAAGCCAAAACACCGATTACAGGCTTGAATGAACAGACTATGGATGAAATTACTTCTCTATATTCCAGCGGAAGATTGGTGGATAATGATAAAACATTTGATGATAAAATAATCATTTCTGGAAGGTTTTATGAAAAGGAAAAAGCGCTATTGTCAGTGGGATTGACAAGGCTTGTTTTAGATAAACGAACTTTTGGAGTGGATGTTAAAAATATCTATTTCATAGACTTTAAGCCATTTATACAAAAAATCAATAAATTCAGTCATGTCGGAATGGGATATTATCTTTTGGAAAGAGATTTCTTCTTCCTAAAAGACGGCAGTGTAGGGATTTTATTTGAAAAATGGAGACCTGCACAGCAGTATGTGGCACCAGCAACAAAAGATATGGTGTATGCCTTTACAGATAAGGATTTTAAGCTGAAAGAAGTGAGAGTTTTTGAAAAGGATAAAACCAAATGGAGCATAAATGCCGATTATCTTTTCTCTCAATATTTAAACGGCGGTAAAGATGTGGCGTTTTTCTTCAGAGACTTTAAAAAAGATAAAGAAACGAAGGAAAAGAACTGGAATTTGTACATCAATACGCTTATCGATGGTAAATTCAATCAAGAAAATGTAAAAATTTCCGAGAAAGACAACTATTTTGTAGTGCCTTACATTGGGAAAGAAGGCTATATTCTCCTCCGTGAATACAATGAGAAAGAAAAATTCAATAAAATCCGTTTGGAGAGATTAAATTTTTAACAAAAAAAGGGGCTTCTAAGAAGCTCCTTTTTTATTATAGTAGTCTGCGATATTCTTGATTTCTGCTAAATTTAGATTCCACATAAAACTCAAAAACTGCTGATAGCTTTCGCTCTGTTCTTTGGGTTCTATTCTGTCCAGATAGCGGTTTAGGTTGTAATTTTTTCGTGCAGTGTAGATTTGCTCAAACAATTTCCCAAGCCATTCGTGATAGTAGTTTTCCTCCTCTTTGTCTTGTAAAAACTGCATAGCGGCGTAGATTCCTCGTCCGTATTGTTCGGAGTGCCATAGGTTGGGCAGGACTTCCATTCGGGCTGTATTTTTGAGTTTAGTAAATTCTTCATCGCCTTTTTTTGCCTCTTTTTTGTTTTTAAGTTCAGCAAATTGTTTCGTGATAAATTCCATCCTTTGGGCTAATTCAGGGTGCGTGGAGAGAGAATCTTTGTTTAATTTTACCTTGTAATGGTCATAGTTATAGTTCCCAAAATCTTCCCTTGTCATCCAGCTGTCTTTGAAGGGCTGGTCGGGCAGGTTGTAGAGTTTTTTGTAAGTTTCTATTTTTAGTTCTCGCGGCGAAATCGTGTCATATTTGCTGAGGTTGCTCAGAGTGTTGTAAAATTCGGTGTTTTCATAGTCAGAATTTCGGAAAAGGATATATCCCAGCGAGTCGGCTTCTACTTCTCTTTTTCGTTTGATACCGCGTTTTTTGTAGAGATTGTCTTTTACGATATCAAAGGCTTTTTGGGATTTATTTACCGATACTTTTTTCAGATTTTCCATTATGGAGCGGCTGTCTTTGTCTTCATTGATTTCATTGACCAAAGATTTCAGCATATGTTCCAGTAAGTAATGGGCAAGTTCGTGGCTGAGGACACTCGCTACTTGCGCTTCATTGTCCAGCACATTAAAAAGTCCCATATTCACCACGAAAGTCCCATCGGCAAGGCAGAAGGCATTTGGCTTGTTATTTTTAGCAACCAAAATGTTCAGATTGTCTGGGATTTGTGGATTTTTCTTTTTTAGGTTTAATAGGATTTTTTCCAGCTTAATTTTAAAATTAGAATTAAAGGAATAGTCCTTGTCTTTAATCTCTTTCTCAAAATCTTTGTAAAACTCTCGGTAGAATTTTTCCAGTTCTTTTCCCGTTTTTCCTGTGTATCTGGATTTTAGGGATTTTATCAGGGCTTCGTTTTTGGTTTTCAGCTGGTTTAGAAATTCTTTTCTCTGCGCATAGTCTGCCGTGTCTATCGGTTTGTATTGTGCGAAAGAGTGCATAAACACAAAGAAAAAAACAAAATGTAGTAGTCTAAATCTCATTTTATTATATTTTGATGGACACAAATTTACATCTTTTTTAGTAAGAAAAGAGAAAGAAAGTATTTCTTAAAATTAACTTTAAAAAATATAGTTTCAAAATAATTTACCTCTCTTTTTTCTTTTCAATAGCAATAATATACAAAATACTGTAGTAGAATACATTAGCCTATATAATTCATTCCAAATATATAATTCATTCCAAACAGGAATATTTAATAGGTAAATAAAAATGGTGTAAGTATATAAAAATGAAACGGATAGAATAAACAATATTACATAATAAGAATTCTTATATTTCAAATATAAAATAGAATTTATAATAAAAGGTATCCCCCAAAATATAGCTATGCTAATAAAAGTTCCTATAATATATTTAAAACATTCCCATTTCCCGTTTTCCCATTCCCTTATAAATGGTGGAGTTTGTTCAATATCAATATAATAATAAATACCTATTATATCGCAGAGAAGCCAAACAAATCCAGCAATGAAAACCTGAATGATAAATAGAATTAAATTATTTTTTAGAAAATGTAGTAGTTTAAATCTCATTTCATTATATTTTGATGGACACAAATTTACATCTTTTTTAGTGAGAAATAAAAACTTTGAAAATTCTTTAAAACTTAAAATTATCAATGAATTTTCTCATCTGAAATCCTATCCATACGCCGAGGGAATTAAGCGCCAAATCATCAATATCAAAAACACCGAGCCTTGTAAGATATTGTAAGGCTTCTACGATGATTAGAGCCGATAAAAAATCCACAATAAGTTTTTTAAAACTAAAATATTTCGCATTCAGCCAGCCTAAAAATCCAAAAGGAATGAACATGATGATGTTTCCAAAAAGATTGATAATGATACTTTCCCAAGAAGTGGTATTTTGAACAAAAAGAATTGTGGAGACAAGAGGTAAAAGCCTTACAATATTCGCTTCATGCTGTTCTCTCCCAAATCCAAGGAACATCAGATACAGCAGAAAAATAGTGTAAGGAAGGATGAAAATGCGATAAATTTTCCTAAAAATCATACAAAAACGGAGATTTTAGCAAAAATAAGTATTTTTGCCCTTGAAATTATAAAGTATGAAAAATCTTTTTTGTGTGGTTTTGTCGGGTATATTGCTGTCGGTTTCGTGGCCTACTTACGGCATTCCGTTTTTTATTTTTGTGGCGTTTGTCCCTTTGTTATTTGTGGAGGAAAACATTTCTCAATCGGATATAAAAAGAAAAGGCTGGGCAGTTTTTGGCTCTTCGTACCTTACTTTTATCATTTGGAATGTTATAACCACAGGTTGGCTTTATAATTCACAAAATCCAGATGGCAGCCCTGCACTTATGGCGGTGGTTTTCCCTGTTTTGGTCAATTCCCTGCTGATGTCCACAGCTTTTCAGCTTTCTCATTGGTATAAAAAAGGCAAAAAACTCCCTTTGGGACTGGCTTTTTTCGTGTTTGTATGGATGAGTTTTGAATATTTCCATATGGCGTGGGAGTTTACATGGCCTTGGCTGAACCTCGGAAACTCCTTTGCAGACTATCCTCAGCTGATACAGTGGTATGATACTTTGGGGACTACGGGAGGAAGTTTCTGGATTTTAACGCTCAATGTCTTGATTTTTTATATTGTTAAAACATGGTGGACAGAGAAAAGGTTTTTGGTTAAGACCTCTGTTGTAGTTTTGGGACTGATTGTTTTGCCGATGATAATTTCCTTATTTAAATATCATCAGTTTGATGAAAAACCAATGGGAAAAGTCCGCGTTATGATGCTTCAGCCGAATTTAGACCCTTATCACGAAAAATACCAAAAAGACAGCCTTCAGATAGTGCAGGAGCTTTTTTCTTTGGCAGAAAACTCCTCTAAAATAGATTTTTATCTCTCGCCTGAAACTTCTTTCCCAGGTTATGGCGGACTTTCCGAGAAAGGACTTCATAACAGCCAGTCTATCCATATGGTGGAGAATTTTCTGAAAACTCATCCGAAGTCAGTTTTTATGGGCGGAGTTTCTACTCATAAGATTTATAATAATGATGAAGAAAAGCCAGAAAGTGCTACTTTTTACGATAGGCAGGGCTTCTGGGCGGATAGTTTTAATTCGGCATTGCAGATTGTTCCAGAGGAAGAAATTCAGATTTATCACAAAGGAAAACTCGTGCCAGGTGTGGAAATTTTCCCTTATATGAATGTCCTTAAACCTATTTTGGGCGATGCTATGCTGAATTTCGGTGGGACAATTGCTTCACTCGGAATGGACAAAGAGCGAAAAGTTTTTACAAATCCTTACAACAAAGGCAAAATCGCTCCCATCATCTGTTACGAAAGTATTTATGGCGAATTTGTGACCGATTATGTGAAAAACGGCGCAAACTTCCTCGGTGTCATCACCAATGACTCTTGGTGGGGTGCATCACAGGGGCATCAGCAGCTTTTGGCGTATGCCAGACTTCGTGCCATAGAAAACCGCAGGGAAGTTGCCCGCTCGGCTAATGGTGGGATTTCTGCGCATATCAATGCCCGTGGTGACATTCTCGCACATACGCTTTACAATGAGAAAAATGCACTGACAGCCGATGTTCAGCTGTACGAAAAAGAAACTATTTACAGCAAGATAGGAGATTTGTTGTCTAAAATTTCTATTGTGATGATGTTCAGTATGTTTATATTATCAATTTTTAGAAAAATTAAAAAATAATAGTAATAAAAATTTGCGAGTTCGAAAAAAAAGCTGTTATTTTGCAAAATTATAAAGTAGAAATAATTATTAGAGCATATAGATATG
Source organism: uncultured Flavobacteriaceae bacterium (assembly GCA_963521545.1). GTDB lineage: Bacteria > Bacteroidota > Bacteroidia > Flavobacteriales > Weeksellaceae > JABCPE02. Next base: position 8,084 of record CAUQVP010000020.1, read on the forward strand.
TCAAGAATTTGTCAAATTACAGGGAAGCGTGCAATGGTAGGAAACCATGTGTCTCACGCTAACAACAAGACGAAAAGAAGGTTCGAAATCAACCTTCTTGAGAAGAAGTTTTACCTTCCAGAGCAGGATAGACACATCACATTGAGAGTGTCTGCTCATGGATTGAGAGTTATTAACAAGATTGGGATCGAAGAAGCTTTGGAAAGAGCTGTTAGAAATGGATTTATTAAATAATTAAGAAAATGGCAAAGAAAGGAAACAGAGTTCAAGTTATTCTTGAGTGCACAGAACATAAAGAGAGCGGTATGCCTGGAATGAGCAGATATATCACTACTAAAAACAAGAAGAACACTACTGAGAGATTGGAGCTTAAGAAATACAATCCAGTTCTAAAGAAATATACAGTTCATAAGGAGATTAAATAACTATAAAGATTATTAGCGATGGCAAAAAAAGTAGTAGCGTCCCTAAAAGATGGTTCATCTAAAAAGATGACAAAAGTAGTAAAAATGGTAAAATCTCCTAAAACTGGAGCTTACATTTTTGAAGAAAAAGTAATGAATGCAGATGAAGTAGATGCTTATTTGAAAAAATAAACATCGTTTCTGCAAAGGAAATATAAAACTACCCAAAATTTTCTGGGTAGTTTTTGTTTTTATTAAACCTAAAAATACTTACATTTGGGGAAATAATTTTGAATTTAAAAAATAGAAGATGAGTTGGTTTAAAAATATTTTTAAGAAAGAAGAAAAAGAAACGCTGGATAAAGGTTTAGAAAAGTCCAGACAAGGTTTTTTTGATAAAATTACCAAAGCTGTCATAGGAAAATCCAAGGTAGATGATGAGGTTTTGGATGATTTAGAGGAAATCCTCATCGCGTCGGATGTGGGAGCAGCTACGACTATCAAAATTATTCAAAGAATAGAGGAAAGGGCTGCTAGAGACAAATATGTAAATACGGCTGAACTTGATAAAATCCTTAGGGAAGAAATCTCAGCTCTTCTGCTGGAAAATCCGCATTCTAAGACAGGAAATATCGATGAAACCAAGAAACCATATGTCATCATGGTAGTCGGTGTGAATGGTGTAGGGAAGACAACTACGATAGGAAAATTAGCCCATCAGTTCAAAACCCAAGGGAAAAAAGTGGTGCTGGGGGCGGCGGATACTTTCCGTGCGGCGGCAGTAGACCAACTTGTGATTTGGAGTGAGAGGGTAGGCGTTCCTATCGTAAAACAGGGAATGGGTAGTGACCCTGCCTCTGTGGCGTTTGATACACTGCAGTCGGCTGTTGCACAGAATGCAGATGTAGTCATCATAGATACAGCAGGAAGGCTTCATAATAAAATCAATCTGATGAACGAGCTTTCTAAAATCAAACGAGTGATGCAGAAAATCGTTCCAGATGCTCCGCACGAGGTGCTTTTGGTTTTGGATGGCTCTACAGGGCAGAATGCGTTTGAACAGGCGAAGCAGTTTACAGCAGCGACAGAAGTGAATGCACTTGCTGTGACCAAACTTGATGGAACAGCGAAAGGCGGTGTGGTTATCGGGATTTCAGACCAGTTCCAAATTCCTGTGAAATACATCGGTGTGGGCGAAGGAATGGAGGATTTGCAGTTGTTCAACGGAGAAGAATTCGTAGATTCCTTTTTCAAGAGAGAGAGATAATGTCCAGAGCTTTGCTTTTTATCAATGGTGAGCCTCCCAAAACACTGCCTTCGTTAGCTGATTATCAGCTGATAGCGTGTACGGATGGGGCTTTTCATTATTTAAAGGAGAAAAATTTCCCATTGGAGAAACTGACCTTTATTTCAGGGGATTTTGATTCTCACACGGGAGCGGATGAGGCTATTTATCAGGGGAAATTTGTCCATACACCAGACCAGAATAAAACAGATTTTCATAAAGCGCTTGAAATCATCGTAGAAAAAGGAATAAAAAAAGTGGATGTTTATGGAGCAAGCGGGCGCGAGCAAGACCACTTTTTGGGGAATATTCATACGGCTTATTTGTTTAGGGAAAAACTGGAAATTAGTTTTTTTGATGATTATTCTACTTATTTTTTTATTCCAAATGATTTTACCATTCGGAAAGTAAAAGGCAAAATGGTTTCGCTGCTTCCTTTTCCAATGGCCGAAAATATCTTTACCCAAGGGCTTCACTGGGAGCTGAGGGGAGAGAGCCTTTCACTGATGGAGAGAATAGGCACGAGAAACAGGGCGGATACCGATGAAATATCCATAAAATACGATAAAGGCAGTTTACTTTTGTTTATAGAAAATTAAAAATTATGAGAAATATTATTGTTTTTATTTTGTTGTTTTTATCCGCTCAGTTCGCAGCTCAGCCTGGGGGAGGAGGCGGATTGCGTGTGCTGAATGTATATGATGAACACAAACAGCCTATTGATGTTGAACAATTAAAAATAAAGCTTTTAAAATTAGACAGAGTAGCGAATATCGTTGCCGAGTATGAAGTGCCCTCTGAGGATGATTTTTATGTAGGAAGAGATGGGAAAAAAATGATAGCTTTACCAGCTTCCAATCATTTTTCAAAGACTCAAGGGCTTGTTATTACTTATAAGAATGAAACTTATCGCATTGATTTTGAAAATGTTATAGGTATGAATGGTGGCGGTTATGTAGCAAAAATAGATTCTTTGGTACTGTTCAAACCTTATATACTGAGCAAACGCTCTTATGACCACCCAAGCCACAATCGGGATGAGTTTAAAAAATACTACTTATTAGACGATATAGCCAGAAAGTATATGCCTTGGGGAGTTACACCCGAAACCTATAAACGGCTCTCAGCTATTGACCTGATGTATGACTCTCCTGAGTATGCCTACAATCGTAAACCTAAACCTTGGATGGAGAGTTTCAAGCAACTTTATGCTGATTACAGAGATAGCAACACGCACAGCAAAGAAGAATATGCTGATTATCTGAAAAGAATAGATGAAATGATATCCAAATATGGGGATTTAGAACCTTTTGTGGTACTCAAAATGCACTTTTTGCATGAAGGAGCTCATTATAAAGAGTTTATATCCTACTATGAAAAGAAACCAGCAGAATATAGTGATTTTTCTAAAGAAGCCATGCGAGCTTATTGTTACATAAAAGAATATGATAAAGCTATCGCTTTAGCTAAACAGAGGGCATCAGAAGAAAAAGAAAAATTCAAAAAATATACCATGGAATATGACTATATTTTGTATAGTTTTTATTGGCTTTTTATAAAATCATACTATAAAAATGAATCTATAAAAAACGAGTTACAATCCTTTGTCAGCAGAATTGAATGGGTCAAAAATGGTAATACTGGACACCGTTCAGCGATTTTGAAAAGATTTGAAGGACTAAAACGCTACGACCGCTATAGAGGAAAGAAAAAGCTCACAGACAAAGAGAAAGAACAGAAAGAATGCATGGAAGCCAATCTGCTGGAGGCATTTAAAGAAAGCTGTACTTGGTGTGATTATTTTGAGGATTGTTTTAAGGATTAATACAAATATGATATCTTTGCAGAATAGAAAAATTAAAAAGAATTTATGTCAAATATTTTAGCCATAGTAGGGCGACCTAATGTAGGGAAATCCACTTTGTTTAATCGTCTTTTGGAACGCAGGGAAGCCATCGTAGACAGCACTGCGGGGGTTACCAGAGACCGCCATTACGGAAAAAGCGACTGGAACGGCGTGGAATTTACCGTGATAGATACGGGAGGATATGATGTGGGAAGTGATGATATCTTCGAGGAAGAAATCAGAAGACAAGTGCAGCTGGCAGTGGATGAGGCTACTTCTATCGTTTTCATGGTCAATGTAGAAGAAGGTCTTACCGATACCGACCAAGAAATTTATCAGCTTCTTAGAAAAGCAAACAAACCGCTGTATGTGGTTGTAAATAAAGTAGATTCATCAAAGGAGCTTCTTCCTGCTACGGAATTTTATCAACTTGGAATAGAAAAATATTATACGCTTTCTTCTGCTACAGGAAGCGGAACGGGAGAGCTGCTAGATGATATCGTTAGGGATTTTCCTACTACGGAATATGTAGATGTGTTTGAAGGTCTTCCGAGAATCACCATCGCTGGGCGGCCTAATGTAGGGAAATCTACACTGACCAACGCTCTACTGGGCGATGAAAGAAATATCGTGACGGATATCGCAGGAACTACGCGAGACAGCATAGAGACGGTTTATAATAAATTCGGGCACGAGTTTATTTTGGTGGATACGGCAGGAATGCGTAAAAAATCCAAAGTAAGTGAGGATTTGGAGTTTTATTCCGTGATGCGTTCCATCAGAGCGATAGAAAATTCTGATGTGGTTATCCTGATGATAGATGCTACCAAAGGCTGGGAAAGCCAAGATATGAATATCTTTGGGATAGCACAGAAAAACCGAAAAGGAATAGTAATTTTGGTTAATAAATGGGATTTGGTGGAAAAAGAAACCAATACCATGAAGCAGTTTGAAAACCAAATTCGTGAGAAGATAGCTTTGTTTAGTGATGTGCCTATTTTGTTCATTTCGGCATTGACAAAACAAAGAATCCTGAAAGCTGTGGAAATGGCTGTGGAAGTCTATGAAAATCGTAAAAAACGAATTAAAACAAGTAAGCTGAACGAAATCATGCTTCCTATCATAGAAAATACGCCGCCGCCAGCTCTGAAAGGGAAATACATCAAAATAAAATACTGCACACAGTTGCCTACGGTGACGCCGCAGTTTGCGTTTTTCTGTAACCTGCCGCAGTATGTGAAAGAACCTTACAAAAGGTTTATAGAAAACCAACTGCGTAAGAATTTTGATTTTACTGGAGTGCCTATTGAGGTTTATTTCAGACAAAAATAGTTTTCGTCCTCTTCCTTTTGTATAAGGAGGGGGATATTTTTAATAATATAGAAAAAATTAAACAATTATGATGCATATACTTTCTAACGAGGTTTCGCTGGTTAATTCTTGGATAAATGAGCTGAGAAATGTAGAAGTTCAGACCGATAGAATGAAATTCCGTAGAAATATGGAAAGAATAGGCGAAATTGCAGCCTTTGAAATTAGTAAAAAATTGGATTACAAAGAGGTGGAAATTACCACGCCTTTGGATAAAATCAAAGTGAGAGAAATCGCTGTTCAGCCTGTGATTACTACGATTTTGAGAGCTGGAGTTCCGCTGTTTCAAGGAGTTTTGAACTATTTTGACAAGGCAGACTGCGGTTTTGTGGCGGCGTATAGAAAACACGATATGAACGATTATTTTTCTATCAAACAAGATTACCTTACTTGCCCTAATATAGAGGGAAGACCACTCATTGTGGCAGATCCTATGCTGGCTACTGGTGCCAGTCTGATAGAAGCTCTGAAAGACCTGCTTACCCACGGAAAGCCTTCGCAGATACACATCGTGGCGGCTATTGCCAGCAGACAAGGTGCAGAGGCTATCAGAACGGCTTATCCAGAAGCGCATATTTGGATAGGGGCGATAGATGAGGAGCTGACTTCCAAGGGCTACATTACGCCAGGGCTGGGCGATGCGGGAGACCTTAGTTTTGGGGAGAAATTACAGAATTAGAAATGAGAGAGGCTGTTTATCAGTCTCTTTTTTTTTGTTTTTAAAATTTAAATATAAATAAAAACCACACCAGTACCGAAGTACCGATGTGGTAAAAACTATAATTGATAAAAAGATGTCTAGTTGTACCCAGCTTCATTCATATCGTCATTGTTTTGATCTTGCATCTCTGGTTTTCTTTTTGTTTTGCTTTCTGTTACATTTCCACTTTTGAATCTGTAAGAGAACGAAAGCAAGAACTGTCTCGGCATCATCTGCATTTCATTATATCTCGTGAAAGTATCTGATTCTGTGTAAGTTCTCTTCTTTCTGGAGTTGAAAACATCTTGAACGCTGAAACTGATAGTTCCTGTATTATTCCAGATATTCTTGCTGATACCGATGTTTAGAGAATAGGTGTCCTTTTTCTCTGTATTATAATCTCTATGTCCGCTGCGGAAATCTCCCTGAAGCTGTAAATTCGTAGTTTTATTGATTTTAAACGCTGAGGTAAGTTTTGCTTTTAGGTTATTTCCTTCGTTTATAATCGTAGAGTTATTATAAGTCATTTCGTTTTTGTATCGGTAAAGATTGACATTACCATACACTCTAAACCAGCTGGTAGGGCTTACGCTGTAGCTAAGGTCTAGACCATATCTATCCTCTGTTCCTAAATTGAAAGGTCTGGAAAGGATGTACTCTGTCGGCTGTCCTGTGATAGGATGGATATAGGTCTGCTCCTCCGTGATGGAACTGATTTCATCAGTGGTTCTTTGGTAATAGAGTGTAGGGTTGATATTCCATTTTGCTCTGGAATAATTGTAACTGAACTCAAATGAATTAACAAAAGATGGATTGAGGTCAGAATTTCCCATAAATCTATTTGGGTCGCCACTGATTCTCATCACAGGAATGATTTCCCAAGACTTAGGTCTTTTGATTCTTCTCGAATAATTTAGCGAGAACTGGCTTTTTTCTGTGATATCATAGCTTAAGAATACAGAAGGGAAAAACTCGTTGTATTTTTTACTTTTTGTAGAAAGTCCAGTAAGGTTGTTATTAGCCTCGATATCAATATTGATATTTTCGTTTCTTACACCAAGCTGATACCCGAATTTTCCGATTTTACTCTTGAACTGAGCATAGAAAGCCAAAAGCTGTTCTGTGTAGTTATTCTTCCCTGTAACATCATCAAATGTGATGAAACTTCCTCCCGAAACCCCTTGGTAAGAGTTATTGATATCGTTATTATTATAGTCATATCTAGCACCCGCTTCTATTTTAGAGTTTTCGCCAATAGGCAGTTCGTAGTCTAGTTTTCCTATCCAAGTTTTTCTAGAAAAATCAGCCACATTTAGGTATTGATAAAGAGTATGAGAGGTGTTTCTATTATCAAAGATATTACCTTCCGAGTTGTTGCTTGTATTTTGGAAGCTACCACTCAGCTCTAGCATATGCCCTTTGTTATTGAATTTATGCTCTATTCCTGCATCTACCTGTATGCTCTTATTTTCATCAAGTCCATCAGATTTTCTGTATGTGATTCCTGTGAGAGAAGAGGTATTTTGCTGAAGGTTGAAACCATCCATCAGCATTCTATTAGCAGAGAATGAAGCATTTACCGAAGTTTTATCTGAGATGCTGTAAGTGAAACCTGTATTGAAATTGTAGTTTTTCATTTCAGGTTTATTTTCACTGCTGGTAGTCAAGCTTTCTCCCGTATTTTTATACAAAATATCTGAGTAGCTTTGGGATTTATTTTTCATATATCCGCCGCCGCCATTCACGAACCAAGTCCATTTTCCGTAGTTCCAAGAAAGATTGGTACTTAGTCTTGTAGCTGGATTATAGCCAAGGCTTCCGTTCACTGACCCATTAAAGCCTAGCGAAGAAGTTTTTTTCAGAATGATATTGAGGATACCTGCTGTTCCCTCAGCTTCAAATTTTGAAGAAGGGTTGGTAATGATTTCTATCCTGTCAATCTGGTCGGCAGGGATACTTTTCAGCGCAGCGCTGATATCATCAGTAATTCCCAGAACAGAAGAAGGCTTCCCATTGATAAGGAATTTTACATTAGAATTTCCTCTCATAGACACGGAGCCGTCAGTCTCCACACTCACCGAAGGGACATTGTTCAGAACATCATGCAGAGTTCCTCCTTTTGAGGAGATATCCTGTCCTACATTGTAGGTTTTTTTGTCAAGTTCCACTTTATAAGGTGCAGAACTTTTCGCTGTGATGACTACTTCGGAGATTTGTTTCTCGTTAGTATTTGATTTTGAATTGTTTGCAGTTTTACTGGTTTCTGGTTCTAGGACAATATTCCCAATATTAGCAGCGCCTTGGATTTCTATTTCGTAGGTTTTTCTTTTGAAATTAACTGCATCGATTACGACTTGATAAGTCCCATTCGCCAAATTTAGAGCAAAACTACCGCTGTCATCTGACATTGAGGCATCACTCAGCGCAGCATTAGTTTTATTATTAAATTCTATGGAAGCATAAGGCACGACTGCACCATTTTGGTCAGTGATTTTTCCTTTAATGCTTTGTTTTTCTTGGGCGTTCATCACTACTGCCGCTCCCAAAAAGAAGGTCAAACCGATGGTTTTCTTCCCAAAAATCCTTGTTATTTCAATATGTGACATAAAAAACTTTTTAGTGTTAATATTCTTTTAGATGATAAAAATCATAAAAGGTTAAAAATAAAAACAATTTTTTTTTAAAATCTCTATATTTACAGCCACAAAATCAAGAATATGGTATTGAGTAGAATCTGGAGTATGTTCATCATCATCGCTATTGCGGTGGCAAGTTTCAAATATCTTTTTTCGGACAATTATAAAGCCATTTATAATGATATGGTAGTGGGCAAAGGAGGCGATACGGTGGCTATCGCAACTAAGCCATTGGCTGATGTTCCACTTGAAATTTCTGAAAAACTAAAACAAGAAAAATTAGTAATAAAAGATAAAATCCATTATCAAAATCAAGATACTGGCAAAGTAAGAATATACAGAGTTCAGGAGGCGAGCGGTGTGATAGGCACAGCGCAGACAGCGGTGGAGATTAGTTTGGGGCTTATAGGGATTATGACTTTGTTCATGGGCTTTATGAACATTGCCGAGAGGGCAGGCGGAATCAATCTTTTGAGTCGAATCATCCAGCCGTTTTTCTCTAAACTTTTTCCAGAAGTTCCCAAAGGGCATCCTTCTTTTGGGCTTATGATGCTGAATTTCAGTGCTAATCTCTTGGGGCTGGATAATGCAGCCACGCCATTTGGACTAAAAGCCATGGACAGTCTGCAAAGCCTAAATCCAGATAAAGAAAAGGCGACCAATGCCCAGATTATGTTCCTTTGTCTGCACGCCAGCGGGCTTACGCTGATTCCTGTAAGTATCATAGCGACGAGGTCTTCTCTTAATTCTGCAACGCCTACCGATATCTTTTTGCCTACGATGATTGCTACTTTTTGTGCAACGATGGCAGCGATGATCATAGTATCTATCAGGCAGAAAATCAATCTGTTCCAGCCCGTGCTGTTAGCGTATATTGGTGGGATTTCTGCCATTGTAGGAGCGATGGTTTTTTTCTTGGTAAAACTTAACAAAGAAGAGCTAGACGGCGTGAGTAAGCTGATTTCTAATGGACTGATTTTGTTGATTTTCCTGCTCATCGTGCTGGGTGGAGTTTATAAAAAGATTAATATTTTTGATGCCTTTATAGATGGTGCAAAGGAGGGTTTTAATACCTGTGTGAAAATTATCCCTTATTTGGTGGGAATGCTGGTGGCTATTTCTCTTTTGAGAACCAGCGGAGTTTTTGATTTGATTATCAATGGAATGAAATGGATGGTGGAAAGCCTAAGTATGGATACTCGTTTTGTGGATGGGCTTCCTACGGCACTGATAAAACCTCTGAGCGGCTCGGGAGCGAGGGGAATGATGATAGACACGATGACTACTTTCGGGGTGGATAGTTTCCCTGCTCGGTTGTCAGCGATTTTGCAGGGAAGTTCGGACACTACATTTTATGTCATCGCAGTTTATTTTGGGGCTGTGGGTGTGAAAAACACACGATATACGATTTCTTCTATGTTATTATCTGATTTAGTGGGAATTACGACATCTATCATTATGGCGTATTGGTTCTTTGGGTAAAATGAAAAATGATGAAAGGGAAGATGAAATTCATGGCTAAAAAAATAGTATTTATTTTTAGTGTTTTTTCGGTGTTTATGTTTGGTCAAGGTTCAAAAATAGACCAGATTATTACCAATGCCGAAATGCAGCGGGGAAGGCATCAGTTTGATAAAGCATACCAATCCATAAAAACAGCCGAAAAACAGGCTCGGCAGAAATCAGCAAAGGAACTGCCCAAAGTCTATTCGGAAATGGTAAAGTACCAGTTTTCGGTTTCTAATTCGGATTCAGCGAAGATTTATACAGAAAAAGCCATGGCAGAGGCGCAGAGTATCAATCATCCTGAAGCTCTTGCCTATGGATATTACACCAAAGCATATTATTATAACTATCTGGAAGTAAGGGATTTGGCTGTGGAGTTTTCTCAGAAATCATTGGATTTGGCGCAGAAACATAATTTAGACCTGCTAAAACCTCGTATATACTACATTCTCTATGGGGCTCACGTGAGTCTTGACCATACGGCTCAGGCTTATAAATACGCCATAGATGCTGTAAAATCGGCTCAAAAAGCTAAAAACTACAACCTGCTGTCCAATGCCTATTCGGCTATGTCTACATCTATGGGGCTTCTGTACAAAGAAAATCCGAAGCCAGAATATATGGATAGTATATTGATTTACCTCAAAAAATCAGCAGAGGTCTATCATAAGCATCCTAATTTTGTGAGTCCAGAGACTTATGCCATTACCAATATCAACATTGCAGACTACTACTATCAGACCAAAGGAAGCGCAGACAGCATAAGAAAATATACAGAAATAGCCAAGCAGACTTCCCTGAACCGAGATGCAAGTTCGTCAGTGAAAGCCAATGCAGACGGGCTTTTGGCGCAGCTAGCGATTCGTCAGGGGGATTTTAACAGGGCTGAAAAACTATTGGTGGATGCCTATTCTGATATGGAGAAGCAGTCCTCGCCAGATTACCATACTTTGGCTTCTATCTCGGAGGCGCTTTCTCAGTTGTATCAAAATAATAATAACTTTGAAAAGGCATTATTTTTCAAAAAACAAAAAGAACAATACAACGATAAAATATACGACCAAAACCAGCAGGAACAAACCCACAAGCTGGAAGCCCAATACGAAAACAAGCGTATAAAATCCGAAATAGAAGTAGTAAAAGAGAGAGAAAAAAATAGGAGAATCCAAAATTATCTCTACATCAGTTTGGCTATTATGGCTGTATTTCTGCTGATTTTGGTGCGTAGAAACTATACTAATAGAATGAAACTGCAGGCGGAAAAAGAGCTTCGCCTCCAAAAAGAAAAGCAGGAAGCTCAGGCTCAGACTTTGCACAAAGAAAAACAGCGCCGTCTGCTCTCTATCCAAAAAATAAGAGTGGAAAGAGAGTCTAAACTCCGTATTCTACTGGAACAAGAAGAGCAAGCCCGCCTAAAAGAACAGCAGGAGCTACTTCGGTTAAAAAATGACCAAATGCACAAGGAAGCCTTAGCAAACGCCCTCCAAATAGAGCGAAAAAATCAGCTTTTGGATGAAATCAGAGAGAGCATAAAAGCCAAGGAAACCGATGTAAATATAGACATGATACTAAAACAAGAGAAGCGAATGGAGGAGGCGCTGGATCAGTCTGTGAAGGAGTTTCAGGAAATCCACCCAGAGTTTTTCAGTAAGCTGAATGCCTTGTCGGATAACAAGCTTACGCCTCTTGACCTTAGATATTGTGCGTATATTCATTTGAAATTGTCTACCAAAGAACTCGCAACCATCTTTAATGTAGAGCCAAAAAGTATCCGAATGACCAAATACAGAATCAAACAAAAACTGAATTTGGACAAGGAAAAAGACTTGGAAGATTTTTTACAAAACATTGTTTAAATATTGAAAATCAAAATCTTACAAAGCAAGTAGACACTTTGTAGACGCTCTTTTTTTGGCAGGAGTATCATAATGTCATAATTTTACACTACAAAAATAAAGTTATGGCAGATACAAATTCAAAACTTCCGTTTTTAGAGATTATAGAATGGGTGGAACCAGACCCAAATTTACTAATGTGGAAAGTTCCAGACCAAGATAAAGAAATAAAAAACGGAGCGAAACTCATCGTGCGCGAGAGCCAGACTGCACTCTTCCTGAATGAAGGTGTGGCAGCGGATGTTTTCCCAGCAGGAACGCACGAATTATCCACTAAAAACATTCCGATTCTTTCCAAACTTAAAGGCTGGAAGTATGGTTTTGAGAGTCCATTCAAGGCTGATGTATATTATTTCTCTACCAAGCAGTTTGTAAATCTGAAATGGGGAACGCCAGCGCCTGTTCTTATGCGAGATCCGCAGTTTGGGCAGGTTCGGGTAAGGGCTTTTGGTTCGTATAATGTGCGCATCACGGATGTAGCGAAGTTTTTCAAAGAATATGCAGGAACTTATCCGATGCTTACGGTCTTTGAGCTTGAAAACCAGTTGAGAGATTTCATCGCGCCGAAGTTCGGTGAGGTGCTTTCTAATGCAGGGCTTTCGGTTCTTGATTTGGCTGGAAATATGACTGCATTGAGCGAAAAAATCCGTCCACTTATAGAGCCTTATTTTGCTGATTTTGGGGTGGAAGTTACTCAGTTTATGGTGAGTTCTGCGACTCTCCCAGAGGAGGTTACGGAGTTCTATGACAAGGTGACTAATATGAATATGATAGGCGATATGGAGCGTTTCCAGAAATTTAATACGGCTATCGCGATAGGGAATGACCGCAGTAATATAAGTTCAGGAATACAGGAAGGCATGGCTATGGGGGCTATGATAAGTGCGATGCAGCAGCAGACACAGCAAAACCAGCCACAAAATTCGGTTCAAGATGATGCCACGGCCAAACTTCAAAAACTAAAAACGCTTTTTGAGAGTGGGCTTATAGATGAAGCCGAATATAAAGAAAAGAAAACAGAGATATTATCAAATCTTTGATAATCAGGCATTAAAATAATAAACCGATGGAGAATGAAAATAAATCTTCTGGAAATGCAATGTCTTTTCTGGAACGAATGAAACAAAGGTCTCAGGCTCAGAAAAAATACGGAGATGATATTTTCCAGCCGAAAGAAACTGCTGAAATTGATACGCAGGACTGCCCAAACTGTGGCGCAGGACGAGCCAAACGAGATGGTGTAACTCACTGTGCCTATTGTGGTTATGAATTTATACAAACGACCTTGGATGATGGTATCTACATCACAAAAGAGGATAATTCTCGGAAATCCAATAAATAAAAATAGTGAAACTATTTCTTAGGGACTTTTGAATTTTCAAAAGTCCTTTGTTTATTATAAAACAAAGAAGTTTCTTAAAACCAAATTAAAAAATCCGTAAATTGCACATGAAAATAAAAGAATAAGAAATGAAAAGAATTTTATTAGCCTTGATGCTCTTTATAAGTGCATTGGGATTTGCACAGAGTGATAAAGAAATAGTACAAAAGTATATTATAGATAAAATAAAAGGCTACAAACCTACAGATCTAGTTCCATACTCCAAAGATGGTGAGGATTGGGCACTGATGGATGTGAAATCTAGAAAAGTACTTACAGATTATGTGTTGAATTGGGCAAGTACTTTTAAACCAAAATTATCTATCAGTATGTATGTTAAAAGGTATATAATAGGAAGTGTCACTTCAGATTATACGATGGAGCTAGAGTCAAGAAGGGAAACTTTGCCACCAGAAATAGAGTACAGGAAATATGAAAAAATAAATAAACCTGCTTTTCAAATGGATGAAACAGGAAAAAAAACTGCTAGTAATCCTAAATATAAATACATACTAGATATAGTATCACATAAAGGTGTATATTATGCCGTAGTTTCTAAAAAGGATAACAGCTGGACACTCATTAACGAAAAAGGAGAAGAACAGAAAGGGTTTTATTTCAAAGAAATATCAAATATTGGTTATAAAGATAAAGAAAGCGGAGAAGATGTTTTTAATGTGGAGGATTTTGATGGTAAAAAGGGTTTAATAACCATATTAGGAAAGAAAAAACTTTATGGTGAACTAATGAATAATTTTACTAAAAACGATATTGTTTTAGGGTATGTTGTTCAGAAAGATAATGATTATTCTCACGAAATTAAAAAATCAGGTGTGATAGATTTGACGACACAAGAATGGCTGATAAAACCACAGGAAAAGTATAAGATATACGATATAATCTATACTTCATCAGAAGAATTAAAAAAAATTGATGAAACAGACAGAAGCAAAGCAACTATATATTTCTTGGCAACCGACCAAAGCGGTCAGCGTTTCGTTTTAGATATAAAAGGAAATCCTATTTTGCCGAAGGAATAAGTATGATTTTTCTGCAAAAATTGAAACTACTTTTATAATCTATTTTAAATAAAGAAGATACAGGAATTACAAGAAGATTAGGTAATGATTTAGTAATAGTTCTTATTTTATTTGATTACACCTATTTTCTCAGTAACTTCTGGGTACAAAGAATAAACTATTTTCCTAACTTCCTTACTTACAATCAATTCTATTTTGTAAAAAACCTAATAGGTAATGATTTAGTTACGGAATTTAATTCATTGCTTTGCGTTTATTCCTGTGATTAACTCACGATGCAAAGGTACAAATATTTTCCCAATTGGCAAAAAAAAAATCTAATTTTGCGGTCGCTACCGCACTACATCATGGAGGTTTCTAAACCTCCGTGTGAGTGCAGAGGCATCCACAAAATAGCCCGAATTTGCCTGACCAAAATTCTCACAAAGGACTCTATCACAACGAATATGTTTGATATGCAAAAAAGCAATTTATCCTATACCAAATAGTCGTTACAAAGGTTTCTAAAATAGTATCGAGTTTTATAAAATAAATCATTGGATTCATAAAGTAGATATACAAGTAGATGTTGCATTTGCTTTTTGAATTCAAGTTCACTTCTTTTGTCTAAATCTCCTTGTGAATTTTAGATAATACTTTATCTAAGCAATCTGCCACTTTATATAGCTATCCAATAGGTCTACATTTTCACAAAAAACACTAAGCATATACAACAAAAATAGGTAAATAAGTGTATCTTGCTAATCCTCTATTAAATTATTTATAAATATTTTGCTAATCAATAAAATATCCTTATTTTTGCGTCATTAATTTTTAAATGATAAAGTTATGTTGCATTTTTTCAAATCCATC
>CAUQVP010000021.1:0-22146 GCA_963521545.1 uncultured Flavobacteriaceae bacterium
TTTTGAATAAAAACTAAAAACAAATAAGTAAGTATGAAAAATGAGAAAATATCAGATTCTCTAAAAAAATATTTTGGTTTTTCTAATTTTAAAGGACATCAGGAGGAAATTATTTCTACGCTCTTGGAGGGTAGAGATGTTTTCGTTTTGATGCCGACAGGTGGTGGTAAATCTCTTTGCTACCAGCTTCCCGCTCTCATGAGTGAGGGTACGGCAATAGTGGTTTCTCCGCTCATAGCCTTGATGAAAAATCAGGTAGATGCCGTGAATGGGCTGTTTTCCGAAGAAGGAGTGGCTCATGTACTGAATTCTTCTCTCAATAAAACCCAGACCAAAACCGTAATGGATGATATAAAATCTGGGAAAACCAAACTGCTCTATGTAGCGCCTGAAAGTTTGATAAAAGAAGAATATTTAGACTTTTTGAAGGAAGTGAAAATTTCCTTTGTGGCTATAGATGAGGCGCACTGTATCTCGGAATGGGGACATGATTTCCGCCCTGAATATCGTAATCTAAAGACCATTATAGACCAAATCGCAAATGTTCCTGTGATTGCCCTGACGGCTACCGCAACGCCTAAAGTTCAGGATGATATTCAAAAAACACTGGGAATGACTGATGCTGTGGTCTTTAAGGAAAGTTTTAACAGACCAAATCTATTCTACGAAGTTCGCCCAAAAGTGAATGTAGATAAGGAAATAGTGAAGTTCATTAACCAAAATAAAGGCAAAGCAGGGATAGTATATTGTCTCAGCAGGAAGAAAGTGGAGGAATTTGCCCAGCTTTTGCAGGTAAATGGAATCAATGCTCTGCCGTATCACGCAGGATTAGATGCAAAATCCCGAGTAGCAAATCAGGACAAGTTTTTGATGGAGGAAGTGGATGTGATTGTCGCTACCATAGCCTTTGGGATGGGAATAGACAAGCCAGATGTTCGTTTTGTGATTCATTATGATATTCCGAAATCTTTGGAAAGCTACTATCAGGAAACGGGAAGAGCAGGAAGAGATGGCGGCGAGGGCTATTGTTTGGCTTTTTACGACCCGAAAGATATAGACAAATTAGAGAAGTTTCTGGCTCAAAAACCTGTTTCGGAGAGAGAAATTGGTCTTCAGCTTTTGAACGAAGTGGTGGGCTATGCAGAAACTTCTATGAATAGAAGACAGTATTTATTGTATTATTTTGGAGAGCAGTTTGACCCTATAAATGGCGCTGGAGCCAAAATGTGCGATAATTCTGTAAATCCTCCGACTCTGAAAGATGTTTCTAAAGAACTGAAAGTAGTTTTGAAACTGATAAAAGAACTGGAAGAGAAATTTAAGATAAATGATTTGATTTCAGTGCTTTTAGGGCGAGAAACTCCAGTTACGAAATCTTATAAATTAGAAAATTCATCTTTCTTTGGTAAAGGAAAAGAGCAGACGGATAATTTCTGGAAATCCATCATAAGACAGGCTTTGGTGCAGAACTACATCAATAAGGATATAGAGACTTATGGTGTTTTAAAATTGTCTCAAAAAGGACTTGATTTCTTGGCTGGAAAAGAGAAAAATCCGTTCATGATAGCCGAAGACAGAAAGTATGACCTTAGCCAAGCCGCTTCGGAGCAGGTTCAGGTGCAGAGTGGTGGAGGTTTGGATGAAAATCTGTATAACCAGCTGAAAGAACTAAGAAAATCTGTTGCCAAAAAGCACGGAATTCCGCCTTATACGGTGTTTATGGACCCTAGTTTGGAGGATATGACAGTGCAGTATCCTATTACTATAGAGGAAATTACAAAAATCTATGGAGTAGGCGAAGGCAAAGCTAAGAAATACGGAAAGGAATTTGCAGAGTTTATTGCTAAGTATGTGGAAGAGAACAATATAGAGCGTATGCAGGATATGGTTCTGAAACAGCTTGTCAATAAGTCCAACCACAAAGTTTTCATTATCCAAAATACCGATAAAAAGATGGATTTGGAGGATATCGCTCAAGCCAAAAACTTGACGATGGATGAACTTCTTTCAGAAATGGAAAGTATTGTCTATCAGGGAACTAAGCTTAATATAGATTATTACATAGAGGAAAATATAGATGAAGATCTGGTGGAGGAATTTATGGATTTCATGAAAGAGTCTGAAAGCGACAGTATGAAGGTGCTTTGTGCCGAGTTTGCAGATGATTTGACCGATGAAGAAATCCGAATGCTTAGAATAAAATTCATCAGTGATGTGGCAAATTAAATTAGAAATTTTTAAAAATTTATAAATGGATTCAAAAATATTAGAAGAAAAAATGGAGTTGCTAAGGTGGATTATCAACCTTAATGATGAGCAGGTGATAAAGAATCTTATCAATTTCAAGAATGAGATTTTTGGAGTTCCTTTTGCTGAACCTACGGTATGTTCTACTGTGGTAAAGTCAGGAAGTAGAGGCTTTGGGGAGATTGTTCTGAGTGAAGATTATTTAAAATTCGAGGGAGCAAGTGAAGGATTTTTAGCAGAATTCGATGAAGCATTTTCTTTGGAAGATGCTAAGAAGCAGTCAATTAAAAAAATACAAGGATGGTGGAGAGATTAGAAATAGTATACAGTAGAAAGTTTGTTCATAGTTTGGACAGCCAGTTGAATATTTTGTTTAGAGAAGGTATTCTCAATAGAATAGACAGAGCCGAAGAAATGGTAGGCGAGGTCTATGAATTTATAGAAAACAATCTGGATAAAGCCGTAGATACGCCAGAAAAAGTGCATGTGGCAGAGAAAAAATATCTGAGATACATGATAGATGATAAAATAACTTGGTTCTTTTTCTTTAAACAAGAAGCAGGAAAAGTCATTATGAATCATGTACTTAACAACCAATCGCCAGATTTCTCGGCATTGTAGATTATGAGTCAAAAAATTTCGGTAATGTTCATTCTGCCCAACCTAAAAATGGGCGGGGCAGAACGGATAATTACCACGATATGTAATCATCTACCGAGAGAAAAATTCCAGCCGAGTCTTTTCCTATTTGAAAAGGTGGGCGAGTATCTGGATTTCTTGAAGGAAGATGTAGAAATTATAGAAGCGAATACCAAAAGTATTCGTTCTTCTTTATTGCCTATTTTGAAAACGATAAGACAGCGAAAGCCAGACATTGTTTTCTGTGGCTGGGGCGAGATTTCGGCGTTCGTTTCTCCGTTTATTCCGTTTTTTAGGAAAACCAAATTCATTTCGCGCGAGACCAATGTGGTTTCAAAGCATGTTACCCGAAAGGAAATCCGATTTTTTTACCGATTTTATAATAATTTTCATCAAATCATTACCCAAAGTGATGATATGACGAATGACTTGATTGAGAATTTCAAGATTAAAAAAGAGAAAATATTTAAAATCAATAATCCTGTTGATTTTGATTTTATCAATGAAAAACTATTGATTTCGGAAAAGCCAAAAGGTTTTGATACAGAGTTTAAAAATGTGCTGGCGATAGGAAATCTTTCCTCGCGAAAGGGTTTTGATAATCTTTTGAAAGTTTTTTCTTATCTGAAAAATGAGAAAATAAAACTCCATATTCTGGGCGATGGGGCGGATAGGGAACTCCTTTTCCAAATGAAACAGGATATGCAGCTGGAAAATGTGATTTTCCACGGACAACAGAAAAACCCTTATCAATACCTGAAATTTTCGGATTTATTTATACTTTCTTCGCGCTATGAAGGCTTCCCAAATGTTCTTTTGGAAGCGGGAGCCTGTGGTGTGTATGCTCTGGCGAATGACTGCCCAGGGGGAATCAGGGAGATAGTAGAAGAGGGAATCAATGGGGAGATTTCGGATATCAATGAGCATCAGCAGTTTGCAGAGAAGATAAAAGAAACCCTTTCCATTGAGAAAAGTGAGAAAAATATTATCATTAATTCCATCAAAAGCCGATTTTCAAAGGAAATAATTTTGGGTAAATACGAGGAAATATTACTGAAAATTTCGAATTAAAAAAATATTTGTAATATTGCGTTAGATTTAATTAAAAATTGAATAGGATTATGATTAAGAGAATTTTTGGATTAGCTGCTTTGTTAGTTTTTTCAGGATTTGCTACAGCTCAAGAGCAGGCTGTAGATAGTGTAAAAGTGGAAGAAGCAGTTGTGGCAGCTCATGATGATGAGGAAGGAAAACCGTTGAAACTGCACCACGCAGAGCCTTTGTATATAGACCTGATGAGAGACCTCGGAGCGAGAAAAGGCGAAAGAGAATGGAATGTAGCTATGGGGGTTACAGAAAATAATGGTTACTATGAGCTTTATCCATTAGTAGAATATGAGTGGGCGGTGGCAGATAGACTTGGTTTGGAAGTAGAAGTGCCTTTTAATGTATATACTTCTGCGGAAAAACTTCCACATAAATCACCAGGGACAGGAGTTGCAGGTATCAAAACCTCTATCCAGTATACTTTCTTGGTGAACAAAAAAGCCTACACTTCCATGGCGATAGGTTACCTCAATGAAATAGAGCTGAACTCTTTCAGAAACTATGGAAATGGGAAATTTTTCACAGGGAATGTTTATAATCCGTTCTTTGTAGTAGCAAAGGGATGGGGTAAAACTCACAGCATCAGTACGATGGTGTATGCAGGGCCTGTTTTCACGCATCATTTTGGAAGTAATCATGTGGATACAGACTGGCAGATTAACTCGAGTATCCATTATCTAATTCCAAATTCTAGAAACTTTGTTGGTTTGGAGGTGAATAAGAGCATTACTAAAGAGAGATTTAATATGGTGCTTAGACCGCAGATTAGAGTAGCTCTAAATGATAACACTATTCTAGGCTTGGTGGTTGGAGTTCCTACTAACAGACAATACGAGGGGTATAGTGGTTTTATCAGACTCGTTTATGAACCGCCTCATAAAAAACACTAATAAAATAAGAATCCTGCTTTTTGGGCAGGATTTTTTATTTTTAGATAAATTTTAAAATTATAAAGAAATTTGATTTAAATAAAATGTTTAATCTATTAAAAGTTCTCTCATTTCCCATTTGTTTCCGTTATAGACATTAAGGTCTATTTTGGTTTCTATGCCGTCTGATATTCCGTTTTCTGTGAATTGCCATATTTTCCAAGGGTCGGTATCAGAGGGCTGTGGAACATCATTGTAGTTTGCCATCCAGAGAGGAAATTCATCAAATTGTCCTTTTAGATAGTCTTTATAAAAATGATAATATGTGTAGAGAATAGGTTTTTTGCCATAGTGTTTTTCTATTATATTTATCCAAATATGGAGGTCTTTTATGAATTGTTCTTTAGATTTGGTTTTTGGTAGTTTTTCTACATCTAAAACAGGTCTCATATCGCCAGAAGAGAGATTTACACTCCTGATATATGAATCTGCCTGAGTGACAGGGTCTTCATCTGGACGATAGAAATGGTAGGCGCCGCGGGTAAGTTCGTGTTTTTTTGCTTTTTCCCAATAGTGGGCAAAGTGTTTGTCCTTTCCATCGCTGCCCATAGTGGCTCGTAATATGATGAATTCTAACGGGATAGCGCCGTTTGAAATGGTGAGTTTTTCCCAGTTGATATGCTCCCGCTCTTGGTAATGTGATATATCTAATCCGAATGTTTTGTCTGAATAGTTTTCTATAATTTTATTGATTCTTTGCGTTTCAAAAGGCGAGTTGGTCAGTTTTGGTGCTTGTTTTTCACCGAAATACATTGTATAATAGTACATTATCTGATTTTTTTTCAGTAATGCAACAAGTCCAACAGCCAATGAAAAAAACAGCCCAAGGGAAATGAATAAGTATGAGCGGTTTTTATTTTTCTTAATCTTAGATTTAGATTTTTTTCTCTTTCGTTTTGCCATTTTGCAAATTTAAAAAAAATCCTTGCCTTTCTATGAAATTTAGTTATATTTGTGGATTGTGAGAGAAATGGACGAATGAAAAAGAAGTGACGATAAATGCAAAATTATTTAGATTTATTACGATATATAAAAGAAAACGGAACAGATAAAACGGATAGAACAGGGACGGGAACACGGAGTGTATTTGGGTATCAGCTGAGATATGATTTGAGTAAAGGATTTCCGCTGGTAACGACCAAGAAAGTTCACCTTAAATCCATTATCTACGAACTTCTTTGGTTTTTAAAAGGAGATACGAATGTGAAGTATCTTCAGGAAAATGGTGTTACGATTTGGGATGAATGGGCGGATGCAGAGGGAAATCTAGGGCCTGTGTATGGCGCTCAGTGGAGAAGCTGGCAAGGAGCAGATGGGAAGGTGATAGACCAAATTAGCGAAGTGATAGACCAAATCAAGAAAAATCCAGACAGCCGAAGGCTCATCGTGTCTGCGTGGAATGTAACAGAGCTGCCAAAAATGGCACTGGCTCCTTGTCATGCGATGTTTCAGTTTTATGTAGCGGATGGGAAGCTGTCATTACAGCTTTATCAGAGGAGTGCAGATGTGTTTCTGGGAGTGCCGTTTAACATTGCCAGCTATGCTCTTCTGCTGATGATGGTAGCCCAAGTTTGTGATTTAGAAGTTGGTGAGTATGTGCATACTTTTGGAGATGTGCATATTTATAATAATCATTTTGAGCAGGTGGAAAAACAGCTTTCCCGAGAGCCAAAATCTTTACCAACGATGAAACTAAATCCAGAAATCAAAAATATTTTTGATTTTGATTTTAATGATTTTACACTAGAAAACTACGATCCACACCCAGGGATAAAAGCTCCTGTGGCTATTTAAAATAGAAACAATTAAACTAAAATAGAACACATAAACAATGAACAAAATACTAATATCAGCCTTGCTGCTGACTGCTGGATATGCTTTTGGACAAATGGAAATAGGCTGGGATAGCAGTAATCTAAAGAAAAAAGTAAAATCTATCAAAGAGACGATGTACTATCTTCCAACTGAGGATATGGGAGGTGTAAAGCAAGAAATATCCAATCTCGAAAGGAAAAGAATAACTTATACTTTAGAAGGTGAAAACGAGATGATAATATATCATGATGAGAACGACAAGATAATAGAAAAGAGACCATTACCCCAAAATAAAATCCTTAGAGGGAGAATTTTGTATGAAGAACCAAGAGGATTTATTGATAATTACGATGATAAAGGGAATATTGTTGAGACTATTTACCTTAGTCAAAATCCTGATATAGTGGCTAAATCATATTACAAATACGATGACAAGGGCAATATCATAGAGCAAATCCTTGATGATATTGTAGAAGAGCCTTTGTACAGGAGATTTGTCTTTAAGTACGATAGCAAAGGAAACAGAATCAAGGATATAGTCTATAATAAGGAAGGGAAAAAAATAGACCAAATCCGATATAAGTACAACAAATACAACGATATTGTGAAGAAAAAATATTACAAAACATCTTTCCAATATCGATACAAATATGACGAAAAGAATAATTGGATAGAGAGAATCTCTCTAAAACAAAATAAACCATTTATCATAACTAAAAGAGTAATAGAATATTACGACTAATCTAATGATTATTAATTAAATAAAAAAGAATTAAAATTTATTAACAATGAAAAAGATTTTATTCTCAGCGATGATGCTTGGAGCAATTTTAGGAAGTAATTTTGCTCTTGCGCAAACCGAAACTTCTGGTAGAAATGCTCCGTATAGAGCTACTCACAACAAGACTACAGAACTGAAACACACCAAATTAAAGGTGAAATTTGACTTTGAAAAAGAGCAAATGCATGGTGAGGAGTGGCTTACTGCATCACCTCATTTTTATGCATCAGATTCTTTGGTGCTTAATGCAAAAGCGATGGTTATCCATGAAGTGGCTCTAAATCAAGGAACTAAAAAACCTCTTAAATATACTTATTCAGATGATTTACTGAGAATTAATCTTGACAAAGTGTACAAAAAAGGTGAGAATTATACAATCTATATCAAATATACAGCTCGTCCTAATGAGTATAAGGGTAAGGGAAGTGCAGCGATAAACTCTGCGAAAGGGCTTTATTTCATCAATGCTCAAGGAAAAGACCCAGACAAACCAACGCAGATATGGACACAAGGTGAAACAGAGTCTAACTCCGTGTGGTTTCCTACGATAGACAAACCAAACCAAAAGACTACGCAGGAATTATTTATGACGGTTCCAGATAAATATGTTACTCTTTCTAATGGAATCTTAAAATCATCTTTCAGCGAAAGTGGAGGGCTTAGAACAGACCATTGGGTAATGGATAAGAAGCATGCTCCATATTTATTCTTTATGGGAGTTGGAGAGTATGCGATAGTAAAGGATAAATGGAAAAACATCGCAGTAGATTATTATGTAGAAAAGGAATATGAGCCTTATGCAAAACAAATATTTGGGATGACTCCAGAGATGCTGGATTTCTTCTCTAAAAAACTAAAATACGAATATCCTTGGCAAAAATACGCACAGTTGGTAGGAAGAGACTATGTAAGTGGTGCGATGGAAAATACAACTGCCGTAATCCACGGAGAATATGCGAACTTAAAGGAAGGTGACCTTGTGGATGAGAACACTTGGGAACCTGTGATTGCTCATGAGCTGTTCCACCACTGGTTTGGAGATTTGGTAACGGCAGAAAGCTGGTCTAACCTTACTGTAAATGAGTCTTTTGCGAATTATTCTGAATACCTTTGGAATGAATACAAATACGGAAAAGATGCAGCAGATTATCATTTAATGAACGATATTTCGGCATATATTCATAATCCGCTGAATTATAACAAACATTTGGTGAGATTTGATTATAAAAGCCGTGAGGATATGTTTGACAGCGTGTCTTATAACAAAGGAGGTGGAATTCTTCACATGTTGAGAAATTATCTTGGTGATGAAGCATTCTTTGAAGGGCTTTCTGATTATTTGAAAACCAATGAATACGGAACAGGAGAGGCGCACCAGCTGAGACTATCTTTAGAAAAAGTTTCTGGAAAAGACCTTAACTGGTTCTTTAATCAGTGGTATTTTAACAGCGGAAACCCTAAATTAGATGTAAAATATTCTTACGAACCAGTGAAAAAACAAACTGTGGTAACGATTAACCAGACTCAAGACCAATATTTTGAGTTCCCACTTACCATAGATATCCACGAAAACGGAAAAGTAAGAAGAGAAAAAGTGTGGGTAGATGCTAAAGCGAAGAATGATTTCACATTCAATACAGCGAAAAATCCAGACCTTATCAATGTAGATGCAGACGGGCTTCTATTAGCAGAAATTAGTGATACCAAAACTCCTGAACAATATGCTCTGCAATATGCTAAAACTAAGGAGTTTAAGAGCAAACATCTAGCATTAAAAAATGCTGCTGAAAATGCAAAGAAAAATAATAACATCACTTCTGTGAAAACATTGGTATCTGCATTGAAAGATCCGTTCTTCAGATTGAGAATTCAGGCGCTTGGAGGATTAGATTTATCTAAGCCAGAACAGGCAAAACTGGCTCTTTCAGAAGTAGAAAAATTAGCTCAGAAAGACCCTAAAACACTAGTTCAGGCAGCGGCAATCAAAGCATTGGCTACGACTAAGAACAAAAAATACCTGCCAATCTACGAAAAGGGAATTAGTTCTGTATCAAATGCAGTGAAAGCAGCTTCTCTATCGGCGATTTCTATGACAGA
This sequence comes from uncultured Flavobacteriaceae bacterium, assembly GCA_963521545.1. Lineage (GTDB taxonomy): Bacteria > Bacteroidota > Bacteroidia > Flavobacteriales > Weeksellaceae > JABCPE02. Next base: position 9,616 of record CAUQVP010000021.1, read on the forward strand.
TCCAGAGAGGGTAAAAGCCCTTGCTGATAAGGTGGATTTATCCAAAGCATCAGATGAAACGATTACGCAGCTGTTACCGACAATTGTGGATAACAAAATCGTGTCTCAGATGCCTTATATAGGAAAAGTGGTGGCATTTTATCCATTCCTAAAATTTCAAGATGAAAAATTGGGAACTACAGCTGAAAAAGGATTCAACTGGATAATGGAGTCTGATAACACAAAGGCTACGGCTTCGGTTGCTAAAATTTTGAAGCAAGTAAAATCTGAAATTCCAGATAACCCAAATGTGAAAATGATGATCGTACAGATGCTGCAAAACGGAATTGCTAAAAAAGCAGAATTGCTAAGAGCAAATCCAAAAAGTGAGAGTATCAACCAGCAAATAAAGTCATTGACAGAAACGCTGGAACTTTATAAATAAAAACCCAAAAAGCTTGACAAATTTTGTCAGGCTTTTTTGTTTCGTAGGTTTTGATGAGTAAAAAACGGAATATTCTTTCGCAGATTTACAGCAAAATAATGTATTTTTGTAGCATATAAGAATTTTATGAAAAGGACTTTGAAGGATTATCTATTCATTACACTTCGCGGTGTGGCGATGGGAGCTGCTGATGTGGTGCCTGGGGTTTCTGGGGGGACTATTGCTTTCATATCAGGGATTTACCAAGAACTTATAGATTCTATCAATAAAATCAACTTTACGGCAGTAAAAATTTTAAGAAAAGAAGGGATAAAATCTGCATGGGAATACATCAATGGAAATTTCTTTGTGGCTTTATTTTTGGGGATAGGAATCAGTATTTTATCCCTAGCAAAAGGCATTAAATACCTTCTGGGAACTCATCCGATAGCGGTTTGGTCTTTCTTCTTTGGGCTGATGATGGCCAGCGTTCTTTTTCTGTGGAAAGATATTAAGAAATGGGATGCTCCAGCAGTTATCGCGATTGTAATAGCTGCATTTACAGCGTATTACATCACGATTATTCCTCCACTGGTAAATAATAATGGGTATATTTTCTTGTTTTTTGCAGGAGCTTTGGCTATTTGTGCAATGATTTTACCAGGGATTTCGGGGGCGTTCATTTTAGTGCTTTTAGGGGCTTATCATACGGTGCTGAATGCGTTGGATACTTTTGATTTGAAAGTATTGTCTATTGTAGGACTGGGAGCTGTGACAGGAATTTTGAGTTTTTCCAAGGCTCTGAAATGGCTTTTTGAACATAAGAAAAACACTACGATGGCAGGGCTTACGGGCTTTATCATCGGTTCTCTGAATAAAGTGTGGCCATGGAAAGAGGTTTTAGATAAGGAAATAGATGCTCATGGGAAGGAAATTATTTTGCTGGAAAAGAGCGTGCTGCCTTCGGATTTTGCAGGAGAACCTCAGGTTTTATTGGCCGTGGGGCTGGCTTTTGCGGGGTTTATTTTGATTTATGGAATTGAAAAATGGGCATCGAAAATGCAAAATGATTAACCAGTAAGAAAAGATATGTGGAAGCGTTTTTATATTAATCATAGATTTTTTCATGTTCTAGCAGGGGTAGGGTTGTGCTATTTTTTAGCGTTTTTCTTTCCAGAACTTACATGGTTTGCTCATGGGCTTTTGTGTCTTTTAGCGGTGCTTTTCATCGTAGATTCGATGCTTTTGTTTAACCAAAAAGATGCAATCTATTCCCAAAGAATTTTGCCTGAAAAATTATCTAATGGCGATGAAAACTCTGTGAAAATAGACATTAAGAATAATTATCCATTTCGGGTAGATTTAAAAATCATAGATGAAATTCCATTTCAGTTCCAGAAAAGGGATTTTTTGATAGAAAAGACCATTTTGCCGCAGGGTAGTTCGTTTTTTGAATATATTTTAATCCCGAAAGAAAGGGGAGAATATGTCTTTGGAGGACTGAATATTTTTGCTAAAAGTCCTATTGGTCTCGTTTCTAGGAAATTTGTTTTTCAGAAAGAAGCTTCTTTGCCGAGTTATCCTTCTTTTGTTCATCTTCGTAAGTATGAGCTGATGGCTCTTCAGAACGAGTTTTTGCTTGGAGGGATTAAAAAAATCCGAAAACTAGGGCATACAATGGAGTTTGAGCAGATACGGGATTATGTGCAGGGAGATGATATAAGGAGTATTAACTGGAAAGCTACTTCTAAGGCTAACAAGCTGATGGTCAATCAGTACCAAGATGAGAGATCCCAAAGAATCTATATGCTGATAGACAAGGGAAGAACGATGCAGATGCCTTTCAAGGGGCTGAGTCTCTTGGATTATACCATAAATGCGGTGATGGCTCTTTCGCATATCATTTTGAAGAAGAGCGACCGAGCTGGGATGATGACTTTTTCACAAAAAACAGAGAATAAAGTGCAGGCGGAGCAAAAGTCTGGTCAGCTGAAAAAAATATCGGAGGCGCTTTATAACATTAAAACCAATTTTTATGAAAGTGATTTCAGCCGACTTTATCAAGATGTGAAAACCACCATCAGCCAAAGGAGTCTGGTGCTGCTTTTTACTAATTTTGAAACGCTGGATGCCGTTAATAGACAAATGAAATACCTGCGCGGCATCGCGAGAAACCACCTTTTGGTAGTTATTTTTTTTAAAAATTCTGAGCTGAATGATTTGATGAATAAAAAACCAGAAAATATTCAGGAAGTCTATGATGAGATTATCGCTGAAAAGCTGGAATTTGAGAAAAAATTGATTATCCAAGAGCTGAGAAAATACGGAATATTCACAGTTTATACACTTCCAGAAAATCTAAATATAGAGGTGATAAACAAATATCTGGAAATCAAAGCAAGAGGAATTTTATAACAAAAAAAGGTCAGTCACAAAATGCGGCTGACCTTTACATTAAAAATATATGAGAAAAATTCATTAGCAAGGACTAAACATTAAATCTAAAATGCATAATGTCTCCATCTTGTACGATGTATTCTTTACCTTCTACGGAGAGTTTTCCTGCTTCTTTTACTTTTAGTTCAGAACCATAGTGTATGAAATCTTCATATTTCATCACTTCTGCACGGATAAATCCTTTTTCGAAATCAGAGTGAATCACTCCAGCCGCCTGTGGCGCAGTCCAGCCGATACCGATAGTCCATGCTCGGACTTCTTTCACACCAGCAGTGAAGTAGGTCTGAAGTTTTAGCAAGTGATAAGCTTGACGGATAAGACGATTGACACCTGGCTCTTTCAGTCCTAGTTCTTCCAAGAAAATTTGGCGTTCTTCGTAGGTTTCCAGTTCGTTGATATCTGCTTCTATCTGTGCTGCAATTACCAGAGTATCAGAACCTTCTTTGGCTGCCATCTCTTCTATTTTAGCAATCCAAGGATTTCCGTTTCGAATAGAATCTTCATCTACATTACATACATAGAGAACAGGTTTTTTAGTCAAAAGATGAATTTCATCGATGATTGATTTAGCAAAGTCATCCGCAGGGAATTCTCTTGCATTTTTTCCACTTTCTATGAACTCGTTTAGTTTTACGAGAGTTTCATAAGTCTGGACATCTTCTTTTTTGCCAGATTTTATTTGTTTTTTAGCTTTTTCTATAGCCTTTCCAAGAACTTCTAAGTCCTTGAGCTGTAGTTCTATATCTATGATTTCTTTGTCTCTGAGCGGATCTACAGAGCCTTCCACATGGACGATGTTTCCGTTTTCAAAACATCTCAGCATATGGATGATGGCATCACATTCACGAATGTTTGCAAGAAACTGATTTCCAAGACCTTCTCCCTTGCTCGCTCCTTTTACCAGCCCTGCAATGTCTACAATCTCTACTACGGTAGGAAGGACACGCTCTGGTTTTACTATTTTTTCTAATTCGAACAGTCTAGGGTCTGGCACAGAAACCGTTCCTACATTGGGTTCTATGGTACAGAAAGGATAGTTTGCTGACTGTGCTTTAGCGTTACTCAAACAATTAAAAAGGGTAGATTTTCCTACATTGGGCAAGCCCACAATTCCACATTTCATAAATTTATATTTTATTCAAAAGGCAGATATGCCTTGTTTTTACCATCTGCAAAGATAAAAAATATTATCGATTATTTAGACAATAGCATTTTATAAAATGAATCCAAGCTGATTTAATATTTTCATATATTTGTTACAAGTTATATAAATTAGATTATGAAAAAACTTTTGATGTTATCTTTGTTTTTTATGATTTTTTCTTGTTCAGAAAAAAAGATAATATTACCTCCTAATGACAAACTATCAATTATGTATGGAGAAGGATATTTAATTGATTTTGAAAATAAGAAATTGATAGTGGATCATTTTAATATATTTAATGATTATTCTGAGTGTCCAGAGTATTCTGAGTTTCCACATATGGCGACAATAAAAATAAATTTGTCAAAAAAGGAAATAGATTATTTAAATAATTTATATATCAAATATGATATTGATGATATAAATGGACTAATGGAAGAAGCTGAAATATTTTCGAGTAAAAATAGTGCAAGTATAATGTTTAGTAAAAATCATAGAATCTCGATTTATGAGGGTTATGCCGAAACTAATACAAATAGAAAAGTTGTTAATTACTTGAATGAAATAAATAAGTTCTTAGATGAAAAAATGAAAGATGACAGCTTGTATCAGAAAAGTATAAAAAAGATAAAATCAGCAAGAAGATTATAGCTGTTTTAATTTCTTAAAAGCTAGATAAATAAAAAAGGTTCAAGATATTTTGTCTTGAACCTTTTTTAGTAAGTTTAGAAAGGATATCCTATCGCGAAGTTTACAGTAGGATCCAGCAGATTGATTTTAGAAGCTACCCATTTCTGTCCTTCAGGTTTGTTCGGGTCGTAGACTTTGTAAGCAAAATCTAGCCTGAAAGTGACATAAGCGATATTCATTCTAATTCCAAAACCGCTGCCGATTCCCATTTGCTTATAGAATTTATTGAGTTTGAATGCATTGTCATTTTTTTCTTCGTCTATAGACCAAGTGTTCCCTAAATCTGTGAAAACAGCTCCATGGAACATATTATTCATCATAAAACGATATTCTATGTTGGTGGTTAGTTTCATGTTCCCCATCATGTAGGTTCTGATGTTTTCATTTAGCTGAGAATCAGAAGGCCCTAGCCCGCCGTAAGCTTTCCAAGCTCTGATATCATTGGAACCACCATTGTAATAAGCACGCGCGAAAGGCATATTTTTGGAGTTTCCATATGGCAGCCCTATTCCTATAAATTGTCTCAAAATAAGGGTTTGTCTACCATCATTAAAATTAAAATATTTTCTGATGTCTAAATCCAATTTTGCAAACTGAGAATATACCGTTCCAAAAACACTTCTTTGGGTGTCGTTATGTATTATACTTTCGTCTCTTCTTTCAAATTTGAATATATTATCCAGCAAGCTCAGCGTGTTTCCTGATAGTTCAAATTTAGCATTAAAATAGAATGGGTGTTTGAAATATTTTTTACCCAATTCATTGTAGAGGAAGTTGTAATTTAGCCCAAAAATGATAACATCTTGAGTTTGTCTCTCCTTGTTAAGAAGTGATTGTTCAAATAAAGTCATCTGATATTGGTCGGTAGCATTTAGGCTCGTTGTAAAGGTGTTGTCGCCTAAAATTGCCTGAGAAACAGCATCAGAGGTTACATTTCCATTATAAAACTGCGAAACCAAAGTAGGATTTACACTTTGATAAAGCCTAAAAATATAATCACGAACAACCTTGTCATTAGGGAACAAATCATAGTAGTTATCCTTGTTTCTGGTGATACTCAGTAGAGAGTTTAGCAGGGTGAAACGGTGCGAAACCACATCATTTACATTCAAGAAATAGTTTATCCCACCATTGAAGTTGATTCTTCCCAGCCCGATATTATTCTGCACAGATGCCCCAAAAGTGATGGAGGAAGACGGTGAGAATCGGCGTGGTATGATTTTATCCATACTGAAAGGCGAAATGAACCTAGGGAATTTTAGTGAAATTTCCGCTGAAGTTTCATAGGCATTGAAAAACTTGCCTTTTTCATTTCCAGTCGTGCCGACAATTCCCGAAATGCTTAAATTCAGGTTTTCTCCTCCACGGAATATATTTCTGCTCGTAAATTCCAAACTTGGCGAAATTCCAAAGTTTAGAATTTGCGAATAATGCAGGTCTGTAGCCAGTTTTAGGTTATATCTTTGCAAAGGAATAAGCGTGTAGCGAAGGTCTAAAATACTGTCATTAGGCGCTTCTTTTGACCTTCTTGTCAAAGGATTAGCATTTACGATACTAAAATTATCAAGAGCAATAAGGTTTCTTCTTGTAAGGTCTATTCTTTTTTGGTTATAGACTTCTCCACTGTCCACAGTAACAGCTCTCCAAAGGTGTCTAGACTTGAAGTAGCGGTCCATTCTTCTGATGGTAACATCGCCTATTTTTTTCTCTATAATTGTAGAATCAGAAGGCTTGTCTTTTATATAAATTTCTATTTTTCCTATTGTGTGTCTTTTATATCGCCCACCGATAGTGTCTTTTCTTATTTCTAATGTCAAAGGAACCTGTTTTCTGCTCTTTAGAGTATCTGCGGTAAAGAATATTTCTTCATTGTTACTATTAAAGTTATAATATCCTTCGGCTCTCATCAGTTCGTTGATTCTTTTTATTTCATTTTCTAGATGAGCTTGGTTTAGGATATTTCCTTTTTTTACAAGACTTTTGTCATAATTATTTTCATAAATAGCCCTTATATCAGGGTAGGGAATATTATGGTTGTACTCACTTATATAAGTAGGGTCTTTGTGAGTTATTGTAAAGATATTTTGAGCTTTTTTAGCAGAAGAATCTTTCTTAATGCTGTATTCCACCTCTGTATCCCAGTATCCTCTGTATATCAAGTATTTTTTAATACCATTAGCACTTAGTCTGGTTTTATTTTCATCAAGAATGACAGGTGCTTTCCCTATGTTATGAAGCATTCTACTCAAAAGCATACTTCTACCCACATATTCTGGATGCCCAGCTCTGATGGAAAGAGTGTCTCTCAGTTTACTATTTCTAAGGTGAGAAGGGTAGTTCATATATCTATTTAATATGGTATCGTATTTACGATTTGCCATATTATAAAACCACAAACTCATAGGAAAAACAAAAAGCGTTTTTCCATTGGGTTTTTGGGAAACATAGTCAGAAACTCCGCTAGAATAGACAGAGCCGTCAGTAAATTTAAAATTATTTTTTGTTAAAAGATACTGACCTTTAGGGACTTTATTGGTGGTACAGGCATAAAATAATGCCATAATTATTGTGAGAGATAAAAATATATGATATTTTTGAAAATATTTACGACTATGCTTACTGCTCATACTATTAAAATTTTACAATCTCTAGATAAAAAAAAATTTAGACAAAAATACAATTTATTCTTGGTTGAAGGAGATAAAATTATTCGAGAACTAAAAAATTCTTCTTATAAAGTTCAGGAGGTTTTTAGTACAGACATATCTAATCCTGATTTTCAGTCATTTAAGACCAATCTAATTACAGAACGAGAATTAAGAAAAATTAGTCTATTACAAAATCCTAAAAATTCTGTCGCTGTCTGTGAGCTGAAAGAAAACACTTCCATAGAAACGCCTATTCAGTTGGTTTTAGATAATGTGCAGGACCCAGGCAACTTGGGAACTATTATTCGTTTGGCTGATTGGTTTGGGATAGAGCAGATTGTTTGTAGTGAGGATTGTGTGGATTTTTATAATCCAAAAGTTATTCAAGCGACTATGGGATCTTTCACGAGGGTTAATATTATATATAAGGATATAGTACCATTTCTACAAAATTCTGATCGCCCTGTTTTCGGAACAGATATGGTAGGACAGAGTCTTTACAATACAGATTTTCCAGAGCGTTTTTATCTTATTTTGGGCAATGAAGGGAATGGTATCCGCCCAGAGATAAAAAAACAGTTTTCTCGAAATATTACAATTCCAAGATTTGGGAAACTTCAACATACTGAAAGTCTTAATGTTTCTATGGCAACAGGTATTATTTTAGGACAAATATTTTCAAAAAAATAATTTTTTTTCATCTCAATCAAGAAAGATTATAAAATCCTATAAATAGGAGGTTTTCATTAGTTATTTACATATGTGAAAAACATAAAACATATGTAAATTCATGCAGAAAAAAATATTTTTTTAGGTGATTATTAGGTAGATATGTATTTTTTTTTGTATATTTGCTCAATGAATTATACTCACTGGATTATAAAGTGGGTTGTTTTCTTTAGCTGAAACAATTAGATTTACTATAAATTAAAATATAGATTATGAAAAGACAATTCTTAGCTTTTGTTATGACTATCTTGCTTTCTTTGGGTGTTAATGCTCAAGATTATAACAAGTGGTCTATTGATGCAAGTGGAGGGGTAAGTATATTATCTTCTTCAGGTTTTTCTGAAGGATATTTTGCTTCAGTTCCGAATGTTTGGACTACAAATGGAGGTATTCGTTACATGTTTAATAATAAATTTGGTCTTCGTTTAGGTGGAGGATTTGACCAGCTTCAGCATGCAGGGAATTCTCCTAAATTTGCTACTAGAATATGGAATGTGAATGTTCAAGGAGTGGCTAATTTAGGGCGTGTTTTAGCTTTTGAAGAGTTTACTAAAAATATAGGTTTATTAGGTCACTTTGGAGTAGGGTATGGATATATGACATCAAAAAGTTTTAAAGGAGTTGATAACTTAGGAATTATTACATTTGGTATCACACCTCAAGTTCGTCTTAGTGATAGAGTAACATTGCTTTTAAGTGGTACATTCAATTGGTATTTGACACAGCATTATACTTTCAATGGAGAGAGTTTAACAAAAGACCCTAATGTAACTCCAATGAGAAATGTTAATTTCCAAGGACTTAATTTTACTGCTACAGCAGGGCTTCAGATTGCTTTAGGTAAAAAACAAGTTCATGCAGATTGGTATAATGTAAAGAGAGAAGAGAAAGATAAAGATAAAAAGGTTGCTCAAAATGAAAAAACAGTAGACAACCGTATAACAAGAGGAGGAAGTGATATAACAGCAAATGGTCAGCGTATAGAAGGTGATAAAAATCCTAAACTTGCTAATAATAATGTGAAATCTGATGATGAAAATGATTTTGATGATGATGAAAATGGAGATGTAAGTAACAGTAATATAGCATCTAATAACAACCAAAATACAAATAACAATAATGTTATTGTAGAAAGTGTAGACCCAGCTAAAGAGCTTATAGAAAAAGGATATGTTAATGCTTACTTTGGATTTGATTCTTCTGAGCCTCAAGATGGTTCATTGTGGGCGGTAGGTTTCGTGGCAAACTATTTGAAACAAAATCCAGATGCTAAACTAAATATAATAGGTTATACAGACCAAGTAGGTAATGCAGGATATAATGATAAACTATCTAAGAAGAGAGCAGATGCAGTTAAGCAGTTATTAGTTGATATGGGAGTAGATACATCAAGGCTAGCATCTAAAGGTAAAGGAGTAGATAAACAAACTAAAGCTAAGTCTGCAGGAGCTAGAAGATTAGTGAGAAGAGTTACATTTGAATTAACTAATGACTCAGGTAAGGAATCACATATAGCATCAAAATAAAGTGAAAAGAGAGGTTTTAACCTCTCTTTTTTTATTTCAAAATAAAGAAAATGATAAGAAGAGTAGTCATAGTATTTTTAGTATATATTTTAGGAATATTTATTCTATCCAGGCTGGAAAATGTTTTCCATATAATATTTTTTAGTATATGTTTTTTTATTTACATGATTTGGGAACTTTTTAATTATTATAATGGAAATTGGAAGAAGAATAATGAAATACTGTTTGCTAATTTGCAGGAAGATATAGACATAGCTTAACTGAAAAAAATCTCATCAAGGCCTTTCTTTTTTGGGTTGGAGGGTAGATTTATTAGTGATGAAAGTTTTTATTTTGATGATAATAATTTATATATTATTGCTAAAAATAGAAAGGCGGTTAAAGTTTCTTTTACTCAAATAACCGAACTCAAAAAGACATCTATGAGTATCAATAAAATAAGAATATGGCAAATTAGTGTAGGAATAGAAGGCGCGGAAGGCCATGTTTCGATTTGCAAATAATTACAATATTTGGAATAAAAATTTTAAAGAATTTTATGATAAATTGAGTAATAAAAATTCCATAGCTGTAAAAACAAAATGGAGTTACTGGAATTTGTAAAATCAGTTAATCATTATGATAGGGTTTTCCTTGTAAAATAGTAGAAGCACGATAGATTTGCTCAACGAAAAACAGCCTAATCATCTGATGTGTGAAAGTCAGTTTTGAGAGAGAAATTTTCTCATTGGCTCTTTGGTATATTTCATCGGAAAAGCCATAGGCACCACCGATAAGGAAATTCACTTTTTTTACTGATGAACCGAGCCAAAAATCTATTTTTTCTGAAAACTGTCGGCTGGTAAATTCTTTCCCTTTTTCATCTAAAAGAATGACCAAATCGGCATTGTCAATTTGGTTTAAAAACAACTTAGCTTCCTCTTTTTTCAGTAAATCAGCAGATAGATTTTTTGCATTTTTGACATCGGGAATTTCTATAATTTCAAAATTCCAGTGTTTTGGAATCCGTGGTAAGTAATTGGAAATAAGGCTTGTAATCTCTCGGTCATCGGTTTTTCCTATACAAATGAGATTGAATTTCATATGGTTTCTGTATATTTGCGGTCTGCAAATGTAACTAAAATGGAGATAAAAAAGTTCAAAATATTTCAGAAAATCCATGGTTTTTTAGATGGAATCCATTTACCAATGCTGGATATTTCTCTCTGGGGGCTTTTAGAAATTTATGTAGGGGGGATATTTCAGAAACAAATCATTAGACAAGCAGCGAGTGTTTCTTGGAGCTTCTTTTTAAGTCTTTTTCCGCTCATTTTGTTTATTCTTTCAGTTTTACCGTATTTGCCTCATTATGAGAAACTTTATCATTATATTTTCAATGAACTCATGCCTCGTATCCTGCCAGACCATATGCTGGAAGATGTGACAGGGTATATTGAACAAAATATCATGCCGAATATTGCGCAGATGAGCTTGTTTACCATTGCTTTGGTGCTTATTTTTGCTACGAATGGCACTTACGCCCTTATCAATGGCTTTAACCATGATACAGATACGCAGAGAGGGCTGATTAGGGAGTATTTGTTGGCTTTTTTAGTTACGGCAAGTTTCACAGTGGCTATCGTGATGTGTCTTTTGGGGATTTACTATGCCGAAGTCGTTTTTAAATTATTGATGCCCGAATATCCGAGTAATTGGTTTTTTTCTAACTTGACAGTGATTATTGGGTATTTTTCATTTCCTTTGGTTTATTGTCTGGCATTGGCGCTTTTGTATTGGGTTGGTTCTGTGGAAATTACAAGGTTTAAACAATCTATCCCAGGGGCTATTCTTACCACGGTTTTGTTTATGGTGGTTACCTATTTTTTTGCATTTTATGTTAGTGAGATAGCGAGATATAATGTCCTCTATGGCTCGGTAGGTTCTATGATTTTATTGATGATTTGGGTGGATGTGAATGTGGTGCTGATAATGTTTGGAAATGAGTTGAATTTAGCGATAAAACGAATACACGATTCCAACAAGCAGAAAAATAACAGCATCCAAGACGAAAAAATAGATTTTCAGATATAGTTTAAAATACAGTAAACAAAAAGAGCAACTAAAATTTTAGCTGCTCTTTTTTATTTTCTTTAAAGATTATTAAATAGAATTATCGTTTTTAGCTGCGTTTTTTAGAAGTAAATACCCTAAACTACCCGCCAGTATAGACGCCATAAGAATAGCAAATTTAGCCGAATCCTGAAGCTCTTGGCTGTCTTTAAAAGAAAGCAGTGCGATAAAAATAGACATCGTAAAACCTATCCCCGCCAAAAGTCCAGCTCCAGCCATGTGAATCCATCGGCTTCGGTCAGGAAGGTTGCTGATTTTCAGTTTTATAGCGATGAAAGAGAATAGGTTAATCCCAATAAGCTTTCCTAAAATAAGCCCTAATACTATTCCGTATCCAAAGTTTGAAAACAGCCCATCCACCATACCTGATTTGAAAGTGATATTGGTATTTGCAAGTGCGAAAATCGGCATGATAGCAAAACTCACAGGGATATGTAAAGAATGTTCTAATTTCTCTAACGGAGAAGCCTCTGTTTCGTTTTCGGAATTAGCAGGAATAGTAAATGCTAAAATAACTCCCGCAATGGTAGCATGAATACCAGAATGGTGCATGAAATACCATAAAAACGCCCCTGGAATTAGATAAAAAATATGCTTTTTAACTTTAAAATAATTTAATGCCATAAGTAAAACGATGACTAAACCGCTGTAAGCGAGATAATTCCAATGAATTTCGTCTGTGTAGAAAATCGCAATTACTACAATCGCTCCTAAGTCATCCACAATCGCCAAAGCGGCCAAAAATACTTTTATCGCAGAAGGAACGCTTTTTCCCAGCATAGAAACAATAGCCAGCGAAAAGGCAATATCCGTAGCCATAGGAAT
>CAUQVP010000022.1:0-20331 GCA_963521545.1 uncultured Flavobacteriaceae bacterium
TCAAACCAAGCGTAGCCTTCGCCCCAGAGTTCTATTCTCTTTTGCAGGATGATTTCATCTATGAGGCTCTGCCCAGAGTTCGTGGAAAGCGTGTATCCTGTATCTCTTACAGAAGTAATATCATAGAGCACCTGTCTCGCCTGAGCTGTCTGCCCAAGTCTCGCCAAAGCTTCCGCTTCTATATAGTAAAGCGAAGCCGCTCTGATGTAGATATAATCCCCCTCAAAGAAAGTCAAATCCTTGAACTTCCTGCTCACATACGGCGGATGTTTTTTAGTTTTTCCGTTAAAAGTATAGGTGGATTCTGTAGCCCCATTGAACACTTGTTTTCTGTAATCAGTGCTTGGGATTTGGTCGTATAATCTTTTGTCAATGATTTTATAAATCCCTGCTGCTCCCGCATAGCCTTCATTCATGCTGTCATACATAGAGAAGAACGAAGCATAGTGGTTACCGATGTTTTTGGTCTGTAAAGAATTATCAAATCCCCAGATAATCTCTGGATTGGTTTTTAGAGAAAATCCAGCACCTGTATAATCCGCCTGAGACATGAGCGTTTTGCCTGTTCGGGCTTCATTAGCATAGGCTGCCGCTCTGGCATAATCCCCAGTTTCAAGGTAAATATCTGCCGCGATGGCTTTTGCTGCCCTTTGGTCTATCTGTGCGATGTTTCGCTGAGTGAAACCATTCAGCGCAGTGATGGCGTTTTCTATATCGCTGGTTATTTGGTTATAAACTTCGCGCACAGTGGCTCTTGCTCTTGGTGTTTCTGGGCTGGAAGCCGTAGTTACCAACGGAACTCCCAGTTCATTCTGATGTCCAACATAAGTAAGCGCATAGAATCTCACCAAATTAAAATAACTATATGCACGAAGCGCCAAAAGCTGACCATAGATGTGTCGGTTTTCATTATTTACGCCTATGCCTTCTATCTTCTCTATCAGACGATTGATATCAAAGATTTTAGAATAAAATGTATTCCAAACGATTTCATTGGTAAAGTTATCGCTTTGTCTCGCTTCGTAGTTGTAATATCTCCCAAGGTGCTGCTGTTTCGCCTGAATAAGGTCATTGGATAGTAAATCAACCCCCGCTTTTATGGACATTATCCCAAAATCCGTGTGAGTGGTGGTTCCACCCGAACCATGATTTCTGAAACTAAGATAAATCCCTTTAAGATAATTATTTAAAGATGCCGCATCATCAGGAATCTGCTCTTCTGAAATCAGTTTCGCAGATTCGGTTTCTAATTCTCTATTGCAGCTCAAAAGTGATAGGGCAACGAATGCTCCTGCTAATATTTTATTTATTTTCATAACTTTTTTAAAGATTAAAATTTAAGATTAAGACCTAATGAAACACTTGACAACAGATTATATCCATATGTCTCCGAAACTCCAGAAATAGACAGCCTTGGGTCATAGCCTCTTCTCTTTGAAAGCAAGAAAAGATTGTTTCCTGTTACATAAATATTGGCATCTCGGATTCCGTAGTTTTCAAGGAAACTCTGCGGTATGCCCACACTCAGCGTCAGATCCTGAAGACTTAAATAGTCTGATTTCGTTAAGAACAGTGTAGAGCTGGCATTTTGGTTAGAATTAGAAATATCTATTCTTGGCAGAGATGCAGTAGGATTTTCTGGCGTCCATGTGTTATGAACATCTCTATGGTAGTTAGACGCATAGTTGTCCGAATGCAGGAGCGATCTGTAGTTTTGGTCATAGCCCCAGCCGCCCAGCTGATACGCAAAATTAGCCGATAGAGTGATATTTTTAAATCTTATTTGAGTTCCAAAACCACCATAAACCTTTGGTATAGCAGATTTTCCTGTTTGGTAAAGCGTTGCTTCAGCGTAGCTGTTTGTAACTTGTTTAACTGGATTTCCACCCGCATCCACACCATCTTTATACCAAAGTGCATCTCCATTCAGAGGATTCACCCCTGCGAACTCTTTCAGATAGTAAGCATATCGGTCACTGCCTTCTTTTAGGAGGAAAAGTCCATCTGCTATTCCGTTTTCTCTCTGTGCATCAGGGAGTTTGGTGATTTTATTTTTGTAATGAGTAAGGTTAGCGTATAGATTCCAAGTGAAATTCTCTGTTTTAACTACATCTCCGCTGATGCTCACCTGAACCCCTCTGTTTCTCATGTTTCCAATGTTTTCTAACCTAGGATAATATCCCACATTAGAGAAAGGAAGCGCCGCACGATAAATCATATCAGAAACTTTTCTCTCGAAATATTCAGCATTGATAGACAATCTTCTATTGAACAAAGCCGTTTCAAAACCAGCATTTAGGTTTTGGGAATTTTCCCATCTCAGCTTATTATTTCCAAGATATTCCGTAGTAACCACAGGCGTATCATCCCCGAAGTTACTTACTTTATATAAGTTTTTGTAAGCATAGTAGATTCTGTCTGTAGTGCCTGGGAAATAGAAAATATCATTCCCCTGCTGTCCATAGGAAGCCTTCACTTTCAGGGCATTAACAACTTCTGAATCCTTTAAGAAATCCTCTTTTGAAATGTCCCATGCTGCTCCCAGCCCATAGAAAGTCCCCCATCTGTTTTCTTTGGAAAATACCGATGAACCATCTCTTCTAAGGCTGACATTGAAGAAATATTTGTTTTTATAATTATACAAAACTCGGGAGAAAAACCCTTCCACAGCGTAGTCGTATTGGTTTCCTGGGATTTCGTTCATTTTCAGAACATTATCAAAAACAGTAAGTCCTTCCAAGAACAATTTTTCTTTTCTCGCCCCGAAATAATCGCTTTTTTCTTGGTTCAGTTCATGCCCTAGAAGAACGCTGATATTATGCGCACCAAGTTGTTTATTATAAGATAATAACTGCTGGTGGTTGAAGGCGTATTTCAGAGTATTGGATTTTGCAAGTCGCCCGCCCACAGTAGCCGTTGTCCCTCCCAAAGGATTTCCATAAACAAGCTCTTGGGAATTGATAATCACTCCACCAAAATTATAAGTAAAATCAAAATCTTTCAGGAATTTATACTGCACGAAAAGATTGGTATTCACTGTATTATTGGTCACTTTGTTCAAATCATATTGGCGGTTTCCCACAGGGTTTTCAAAAACGGCGTAAGACCTTCTCGCCCCATTTGGCCCTTTTCCATCTCCGTAGTCATAGGCTGGTCTTCCTTTGGTATCATAAACCCTGTTATAATCATTGTCCCTCAAATACACTGGGTAAAAAGGCGCTATATTTCTAGAAAACTGGAACGAGTTCGCAAAACTTCCTCCATCGCCCAGATTCTGTTCGCTGTTGCTGTAATTTAAATTAACTCCAAATTTCAATTTTTCATTAAGAGCATATTCCAAATTAGACCTTAAACTCAATCTTTTAAATCCAGAACCGATGAGGTAACTGTGGTCATTAAGGTAGCCAAGTGAAGTATAAGCCTTTAATTTATCGGTATTTGCAGTAAAGCTAAGGTTCGCTTCTTGGCGGAGATTTGGTCGGAATAATAGTTTTTGCCAATTGTCTTGATAAAGCAGTTTAGCATTTTGGTTAAAACTTCCATCCTGATTGATAAGCTGGTTAAAAGGAAGATTGTAAGCATTATATCCCAGCGTGGCGTTCATTTTGTTTATCGCCTCTGTATAGGCTTGGGCATCAGTTTTTCCACTTGCTTTTTCGCCTACACGAACCCTGTTGAAATAAGCCAAATAATACTCGGCAGGGCTGGTAATAATGTCATATTCTGGAGTCGCACGGAAGTTAATCCCTGTTTTAATATCAAAATCTACATGAATCCCCTTTCTCGTTCCTTTTTTAGTGGTAATGATGATTACTCCATTTGCCCCTCGCGAGCCATACAAAGCATTTGACGAAGCGTCTTCCAAGAAGGACAAACTCTCTATATCCGAAGAAGGAATAGAATTGAGCGACCCAGGGTAAGGAATCCCATCCAAGACTATCAGCGGCTCACTAGAAGCGTTGATAGAGCCTATCCCTCTCATTCGTATGCTCGGGCTGCTCCCTGGCTGTCCATTTCCCACAATCTGAACCCCCGCTACACGCCCTGCAAGTCCCTGCAAGACATTTCCGTTCTGTAATGCAGAGATATCCTTGGGTTTTAGTTCTTGGATAGAACCTGTGATTTCTTCTTTTTTCTGTTTTCCAAAGGCTACTATCACGACTTCGCCGATGGAATTTTCCTTGATAGAATCCTTCTTCTTTTCCTGAGCACTGAATGTCCCCACGAAAGAGAACAACGCAAACAAAGTGCTTAATCTGACTACTTTTCTTTTCATTATATATAGTATTGTTAATTTTTTACTTAAAATTTGGTTTAAACATAAAAAAGAGCCTCGGCGTATTTACCGAAGCTCTGGGATAATTATGAAGAAAACTTAAAAACTCCATTCATCACAAAAACTACGGTCTTTCACAAAGCCACACATCATCATCATTCCCATCATTTGGGAAACTAGATTTTCGTTTTTATGATTCAGATTTATTAACATTTTAATTTTTAATTGAGATTTAGTTTAAACATAAAAAAAGAGCTTTGGTTTTTGTCCGAAGCCCTTGTGATAATTTTGTATAATTTATATAAAATTTTTCTATTCGTATTTTACAATCACAAAAACTGCGGCTTCTCGAAAACCCACATCATCATATCCATACACATGGTAATGGTATGTTTAGATGTTCTTGTATGATTGTATTTGTTAAACATTATTCTTTTTTTGTCTAAATATTTTGCGAAGATATAAAAACTTTTTTAATCCACAATTTTTTTGTTGATTTTTTTTCTTTTATTTGAAAAATTTGGTTTATTTATATGAAAATACATCCTTTTTTATATACTTAACAAAAAAATCCTTTCTATAATCAAGAAAGGATTTTTCATTAATTCATATAGTTTAGTTTACTTTTTGCCATGTCTGGCTTCTACCAAATGCGGAAAATCCTATATAAGCACGAACCATAAGGTTACTTCCTTCTTTTTTAATCGTGCATTTATATGATTTTCCATTTTTAGGATCTGTTATCGTTCCTCCGCTGTATTCATCACCGTCTTTAGACAGCCCACGGATAACTTCCATTCCTAAAATAGGCTTTCCTTTTCTATCATCTTTACAAGAAGAACAGTTAGGATCGGCTGGTTTTATCAGTAGTTCTACTACTTTCGCATAGTATTTACCATCAGATTTTTTAAAAATTTCTACAATGGATTTTGGTTTTTTGGTTTCGTCATCTATCGTTCTCCATTTCCCCTCTATCTGGGCAAAAGCTATGGAACTGCACAATAATGCAAAGGCTAAAATTGAATTTTTCATGATTAAATCTATAAAATATTTACAGCGCAAATATAGAAATAAAAATTAAACAGTAAAAACAAATTTCAATTAAGCCTTTTATCAATAATATTTTACAAGAAATTCAAAATTTAAACAATTGTTTAAAACTTTTTAGATTTAATTCAGTTTTTTTCTAATGACTCTGTGCATATAGTCCTGATACCAAGCTTTACTGAGGAGTTTTCCACGCTCAATTTCAGCATTGTTTATCTTACCGAGGAGGTTGTTTTTTAGTTCTAGGTCTGTGATTTCATATATCCCCGTAATGTCCTTACCATCAAAACGATAGATATAATTTCCTATCATGAACTGTTCCTGTATCGCATCAGAATTAACGACGATGTATTCCTCGTTTTTATCCGACACCAGACTCCTTCCCCAGCTTCGCAAAGGCTTATTATAACCGATGATATCCGCAAGTGTAGGATAAATGTCTATCTGCTGGGCGTAGGTCATGTTTTTACCCTTCAAATTATACTTTGGATTTGGTGAATAGAAGATAATGGGAACTGCATATCCATTCATCGCTTTGGCGTATTCAGGATAGTAGATTTTGTTGGTATGGTCTCCCGTGATGACAAAGATAGTATTCTCATACCAAGGCTGTTTTCGTGCCGTTTCAAAATACTTTTTCAAGGCGTAATCTGCATATTGTATCGGTTCGTGCATTTCCACAAAACCTTTTTTAAATTTCCCTTCGTATTGTGCGGGAATTTTAAATGGATGATGCGAAGACGCCGTAAAAACCGTTGCCATAAATGGTTTATTAGACTTTCCTACATTTTTAGCAAAATATTGCAGAAAAGGTTCATCCCAAATCGCCCAAATCCCATCAAAATCCTTATCATTATTATACTCAGTTTTTCCAAAATAACCCTTGAAACCGAGGATGTTCGCAAATCCCTGAAAGCCCATAGAGCCATTCGGCGCACCGTGATAAAAAGAAGTTTCGTAGCCCAATTCATTCGCCACAGAAACGATGGATTGTATCTTTTGATTAGAATAAGGCGAACTCGTAAAAGCATCCTTTAAACTCGGAATTCCCGCTAAAACACTGCTCATTCCATGGATAGACTGCCTTCCGTTAGCAAATGTATTCGGAAAAATCAGACTCTCCTTTGACAAGCTGTCCAAAAACGGCGTGTAAGAAACATAGTCTTTTATATTTTTCTCTTCATTAAACGCTCCTATGTATTCCCTCCCAAGGCTTTCCACTATAAGAATCACTATGTTAGGCCTAGGCTGCGGAACTTCCCTTTGGTAGGTTTTATAAGGTTTTACATTCTCTGTGATGTATTTTTCATCCACAAAATGAACTTCCTTAAAGCCATTCGTATTGATGGTTCTAAAAAACGAAAAAGTACTGTTTAGAACGATGTTTGCATGAGCAGGCTTGTCCGTATGGCGGTTAGCATCCACCAAATTGATAGGACGGGTACTGTGTTTAAAATCTCCACGAATTCCACCGACTATAAGCACTGCTGCCAGACAAAGATTTACCACGGAACCTCCAAAATACCAAATTTTCTTTTCAATATTTATTTCTCTGATTTTCAACCTTTTATAAAGGAAAATCCAAAAACCCATCAACACAACGAAACAAAGAAAAACCCAAAAATTCTGTCCCAAAGAAGCCCAAAAAACCTTGCCTATATTCTGCTCATTTTCAACGACATTTATCACCGCAGAAGTCAGCCTCGACTGGCTAAATCTATAATAAACAATATCTCCAAAATTCATCGCATAGGCAATTCCATTCAGAATAAAATAAAGCCAAAACAAAAACTTTTGATATCCTCCTTTAGTATTGATAGTCAAAGGAATAAGACTAAAAAAAATAAAAACGATATTGACATAAAGTATCGCCGTGGTATCAAATGCAGTGCCGTAGTAAGCCAGCTTAAAATACTGAGAAACACTGTCTATTTCCAGCAAATCCCGATTAAAAAACCAAAATAAAAACCTCGCTGCCTGATAAAAAACAAAAACAAGGAATATACGATATATCAAGACTTTTACTTCCTGCAAACGGAGTTCTTTCATATTTTTTCTAACTTAATAGCACAAAGGTAAGTTTTTTAGCCGAGGATAATGAAAATGAAATCCAAAAATTCTGCTTTTATCCAATAAAATTTTATATTTGCTCTATGAATTTTTTAAGAAACAATTTAGCGAATTTCTTCACTCTCGGAAACTTATTTTCTGGATGTGTGGGAGCAGTTCATTTATTAAATGATGATTATCAGACTACTGCGATATGTATCCTAATATCAGCCGTTTTAGACTTTTTTGATGGTTTCGTGGCTCGTGCTTTAAAGTCAAATTCTGAGCTCGGCGTACAGCTTGACTCCCTTGCCGATATGGTCACTTTTGGCGTGCTGCCAGGGCTTACGATGTTCGTCATGCTGGAGCCTTTTGGAAATCAGCTTTTCGGGATTGATTTACCCTTCAAAGTGCAGTATTTAGGGCTTTTCATCACGCTTTTGTCTTGTATGAGACTGGCAATTTTTAACATTGATGATGAGCAGACCTACTATTTCAAAGGGCTGAATACACCGAGTAACACTTTCCTTATTTTTGGGCTTTATTTTGCTTTTAAAGAAAATCAAAGTTTTTCATTTTTAATGGAAAACGAGGGACTTCTTTTAGTGCTTACCGCTCTGAGCTCTTGGCTTTTGGTAAGTCCGATTAAAATGATTGCAATGAAATTCAAGTCAAAAAAACTTGAAGACAATTACCCTAAATTAGCCCTAATCATCGGTATTATTCCTATTTTAATATTTTTCGGATGGACAGGCATTCCGCTATCCATCATCTACTATATGCTGGTTTCCATTGTTTTCCAAAATCAGCTGAAATAAATTTAATTTTCAAACCTTAAATATTGTGAATTTAAAACTACATAAACCACTGTGTATCTTTGATTTAGAAACCACAGGAACCAATATCGGCAAAGACAGGATTGTAGAAATCTGTATTCTGAAAGTCAATCCAGATGTATCCAGAGAAAGCAAAACTTGGCTCATCAATCCAGAAATGCCCATTCCAGCTGAAGCATCAGCAGTGCATGGGATTTATGACAAAGATGTAGAAAATGCGCCTACCTTCAAAGAAGCTGCTCCTAAAATCATGGAAATACTTTCTGGAGCGGATTTGGGAGGATTTAATTCTAATAGATTTGATGTTCCTTTACTAGCAGAAGAACTTCTAAGAGCTGGGATAGATTTTGATTTATCTAAATTCAAACTCATTGATGCTCAGGTTATTTTCCACAAAATGGAGCCTAGAAACCTTACCGCTGCATACAAATTCTACTGCGGAAAAGATTTAGAAGGCGCCCACTCTGCAGAAGCAGACACCTTGGCTACTTTTGAAGTGATAGATGCACAGGTAGGCAAATACGAAGAACTTCCAAAGGATATAAATGGACTGAGTGAATTTTCATTTCATAATAAATTCGCGGATTTGGCCGGATTTATCGCCTTTAATGAAAACAAGGAAGAAATTTTCACCTTCGGAAAATACAAAGGACAGCCCGTAAAAGAAGTTTTCCAGAAAGATATCGGCTATTTCGGATGGATTCAAAATGCTGATTTTCCGCTTTATACTAAAAAAGTCCTGACAGCCATCCAATTAAGAAGCAAATTTTAGTTAAAATAAGTAAAAAATGGTTTTATAAAGAAATTTTTCTTATCTTTAAGAACTAAAACTTATGATTATGACAAATATTATTTTACCTGTGGATTTTGGTAAGACCACAGATGTACTTTTAGGTGCTGCAATAAAATTTGCAAAAGAAGTGAACGGAAGACTTTGCCTTATTCATGTCGCTCCTATGGATTTAGGATTGGCGGTGGGTGATATTGGTATGCAGTATTTTCCAGAAATAGAACAAAGTGAAATTCGTGAGGAACTTTTGGAACTTAACCGATTGGAACAGCAAGTTGTAGCTCAAGGAGTAGACTGCGAGCACCTTCTGAAACAAGGAATTCCAAAAGATATTATTCTAGCATATGCAGAGCAGAAAAATGCGGGTTATATAGTAATGGGCTCTCATGGAAGAAGCGGAATGTATGATGTATTCATCGGCAGTTTGACAAAAGAGCTTACCAAACTATCTCCTATTCCTGTTTTGGTAGTGCCTTGTCATGAAAAATAAAAAAATATATTTTTAATCTAAATCCTTATCAATCTCGATAAGGATTTTTTATTTTTAAAATCGTACTTTTGGGGCTTATTTTCAAAGTTAAAATAATGCTGAATATACAAGAAATACGAGAGCAATTTCCTATTCTTACCCAAAAGGTAAATGACAAACCTTTGGTATATCTGGATAATGCTGCCAGTTCACAAAAACCTCTGACGGTCATAAAAAAATGGGAGGAATATTATCAAACTATCAATGCTAATGTGCATCGTGGGATTCACACTTTGAGCCAGTTAGCAACTGAAGAAATGGAACTTTCTCGGCAAAAAATCCAGAAATTCATCAACGCAAAACACAGCCACGAAATCATTTTCACTCGTGGAACTACCGAGAGTATCAACCTAATCTCCTACTCCATCACTCCACTGATAAACGCAGGGGATGAAATCATTATTTCTCATCTGGAACACCACTCAAACATCGTTCCTTGGCAGATGCTGTGCGAGAGAACAGGTGCCGTTTTGAAGGTTATCCCAATGGATGAAAACGGAATTCTGCAACTGGATTTTTTAGACAAAAACCTATCCGAAAAAACCAAAATAGTCGCTGTAAATCAGGTTTCTAACGCGCTGGGAATCATCAACCCGATAAACGAAATCATTGCAAAAACAAGAGCCAGCTCTCCTGCCTACATCGTTATCGACGGCGCCCAGTCGGTTCCTCATTTTAAAATAGATGTTCAAGATTTGGATTGTGATTTTTTTGTTTTTTCTGGACACAAAATGTATGCTCCCATGGGAACGGGAATTCTCTACGGAAAAGAAAATGTTTTGGATAAACTCAGTCCTTTTCACGGTGGTGGCGAAATGATAAAAACCTGCACCTTTGAGAAAACCACCTATGCCGATCTGCCCTTTCGCTTCGAGGCAGGAACGCCCAATGTTGGCGGAAATATCGCTCTGGGAACCGCCACGGATTTCATAGAAAACATAGGACATTCTTCTATCAAAGAGCATGAAACTGCTCTTTTAGATTATGCTCAAAAAAAATTAAAAGAAATAGACGGTCTAAAAATCTATGGCAAAAATGCTCCGCGGACAGGTGTAGTTTCCTTTAATCTAAATGGAAATTTCATCGCTTCTGATGTAGGAATGATTTTGGATAAATTGGGAATTGCCGTGCGCACGGGACATCACTGCACACAGCCGATTATGAATTTTTTCGGGATTTCTGGAACTATCCGCGCTAGTTTTGCTGTTTATAATACTTTTGAAGAAATAGATTCCCTAATCGAAGGAGTGAAAAAAGCACAAAAAATGCTGATGTAAAATTTTCATCATTATGCTGTCAAATTGTCCTAATATCATTACTGGCAATATTTTTGACAATTATTAGAAGAAAAATTTAAGAAAATGGAAGAAAATAAAGATACACAAGAGAGAAAGAACACCTCTAACCCTGAGGATATGCAAAATACTGAAAATCAAAACGCAGAAAATACTGAAAATTTGACAGAAGAAATGTCGTTAGAGGAACAATTGGCACACCAAAAAGACCTCTACATTAGACTTTTTGCTGAGTTTGAAAACTACAAAAAAAGAACTCTAAAAGAGAAAACAGAGTTTGCACAATATGCCAATCAAAACATTATGATTTCTATGTTGGCTATTTTAGATGATTTCGAAAGAGCTCTAAAAGAATTAGCAAAATCTGAAGAAACCAAGGAACAGCTGAAGGGAGTAGAACTTATTTACAATAAATTTAAAAACTCCCTGATAGAGAAAGGTTTAAAGGTAATAGAAGTGAAGGCTGGAGATGATTTTAATGTGGATTTCCATGAAGCCATCACACAGATTCCTGCACCATCAGAAGAACTGAAAGGCAAGATAGTGGATGTGATAGAGACTGGATATCAATTGTATGACAGAGTTATTCGTTTCGCGAAAGTAGTTACAGGAAGTTAATTCAAAAACAACTAAAAATCAACAAATTAGATAATTAAATTTATGTCTAAAAGAGATTATTACGAGGTATTAGGAGTTTCCAAATCAGCCAGCACTGATGAAATCAAAAAAGCCTACCGAAAATTAGCCATAAAATACCACCCAGATAAAAACCCTGGTGACAAGGAAGCAGAAGAAAAATTCAAGGAAGCCGCTGAGGCCTATGAAGTGCTGAGTGATGCCGACAAAAAGGCAAGATATGACCAGTTTGGGCACGCAGGTGTAGGAGGAGCTGCAGGTGGCGGCTATGGCGGAGGAGGCATGAATATGGAAGATATTTTTGCTCAGTTTGGCGATATTTTCGGAGGAGGATTTGGCGGATTTGGAGGCTTCGGAGGAGGAAGAGGCCATCAGCAGGTAAGAGGTTCTAATCTTCGTATCCGAATAAAACTAAACTTAGAGGAAATGCTTAATGGAACACAGAAAACCATTAAGGTAAAAAGAATGAAACTGGCCGAGGGAGTGACCTCCAAGACCTGCCCTACTTGTAATGGTAGCGGTGCTCAAGTGAAGATAGTGAACACCGTTTTTGGACAGATGCAGTCCCAGACCACTTGTTCCGCTTGTCAAGGATTAGGGAAAATCGCTGATAAAATCCCTACCGGTGCAGATGCGCATGGACTAATCCGTGAGGAGGAAGAAGTAAGCATCAACATTCCTGCTGGCGCAAGAGAAGGTATGCAACTCAATGTCCGAGGAAAAGGTAACGATGCACCTCTTGGAGGAGCGGCAGGAGACCTTTTGGTGGTTATAGAAGAGGAAGAAGATGCAAACATCAAACGAGAAGGAGACAATCTTCATCAAGAACTTTATATTTCATTTGCGGAAGCTGCTTTGGGCTGTTCTAAAGAAATCCCAACAGTAAATGGAAAAGTAAAAATAAAGATAGATGCAGGAACTCAGTCTGGAAAAATCCTCCGTCTTGCTGGAAAAGGACTTCCAAGCTTAGACAGCTACCACAAGGGAGATATGTTTGTGCATGTAAATGTATGGACACCTCAAAAACTAACCGAAGAACAGCGCAAATTCTTTGAAAGTCAGCTCAATTCTGGAGAAATGAAAGCCGAGCCTACTGGAAAAGAGAAAAGTTTCTTTGACAGAGTGAGAGATATGTTTAACTGAATAATATCTCTATTCAAATAGAAAAAACCTTGCCTTTAATAGGCAAGGTTTTATTTTTATTTCAAAAATCCGAGGTTTATTTTTCATCATCATCATCAAAATATTCAAAAAGAAAATCATTATATGGGAAACGAGAAATATGAATTTTGTGCACCTCATCATAAATCAGTTTTTTCATCTCTGGAAAATTCTCTTTAGTAATCGCAGATATGAAAACCGTTGGGTGTTTAGACTTCGCCATCCATGTACGCTTCCACTCATCGAGAGAAATATTTTTCTTCGTAGATGGTGTCAGGTCATCTTCATCCTTTTTTTCATAAGAAAAATCATCTATTTTATTGAAAATCATTACCATCGGTTTCTGATGAGCATTGATTTCCTGCAAAATCTGATTCACAGAACTGATATGATCTTCAAAACTTTCGTGAGAAACATCCACCACATGCAGCAGCAAATCCGCTTCACGAACCTCATCAAGAGTAGATTTAAAAGACTCCACCAGCTGAGTAGGCAGTTTTCTGATAAAACCAACCGTATCCGTAAGAAGGAAAGGCAAATTCCCAATGACTACCTTCCTCACCGTAGTATCCAAAGTAGCAAAAAGCTTATTTTCCGCAAAAACATCCGATTTAGAAAGAGCATTCATCAGCGTGGATTTTCCTACATTGGTATAGCCCACCAAGGCAACTCTTACCATCTTACCTCGGTTGTTTCTCTGCGTAGCCATCTGTTTATCAATGGTTTTTAATTTCTCCTTTAAAAGTGAAATCCTATCACGGATAATACGCCTATCCGTTTCTATCTCGGTCTCCCCAGGCCCTCTCATCCCGATTCCTCCTCGCTGTCTCTCTAGGTGGGTCCACATCCTTGTAAGCCTTGGTAAAAGATACTCATACTGAGCAAGTTCTACCTGAGTTCTCGCATAAGAAGTCTGAGCCCTTTGAGCAAAAATATCAAGAATAAGATTGGTTCGGTCAAGAATTTTAACTTCTAATTCTCTCTCCAAGTTTTTCAGCTGCGAAGGAGAAAGTTCATCATCAAAAATAACCGTTCCTATTTCATTTTCTTCCAAAAAAAGTTTGATTTCCTCTGCTTTTCCCTTCCCTACGAAAGTTCTAGAATCAGGCTGTGCAAGTTTTTGTGTAAATCTTTTTTTCACCGTAGCCCCAGCTGTATAAGCCAAAAACTCCAGCTCATCCATATATTCGGTGAGTTTTTCCTCATCTTGGTCTTTTGTTATCAGACCTACCAATACGGCATTTTCGTAAATATGTTCCTTTTTTTCTAACATAGAGCAAAGGTAATAAATTAAACATCTTATACAAAACACAAAAAAGGATTCAAAATTTTATTCTGAATCCCTTTCCTATTGTAATATTAGATTTTACTTAGTAAATCATCTGTCATCTCCATATTATGGTAGACATTCTGCACATCATCATCTTCCTCAAAGCGCTCCAGCATTTTCATATTTGCTTTGAACTGCTCTTCATTTACTTCTTTTGTCATGTTTGGAATTCTCTGTAATTCAGCACTTTTTGCTTCTATTCCCATTTCATCCAACTTATGAGACAATGCCCCAAAATCCTCAAAAGCAGTAGTAATCATTACTTCTTCCTCATCTTGGTCTATTTCCTCTGCCCCTCCATCTATCATTTCCATTTCAAACTCATCCCAATCTATGGTGATTTTAGTTTTTTCTATTGTGAAAATTCCTTTTCTGTCAAAAATAAAAGCCAATTCTCCATTCTTTCCTAAATTCCCTTCAAATTTATTAAAGATAGCTCTTACATTCGCCACAGTTCTAGTTGTATTATTCGTAGTACATTCCACAAAAAAAGCAACTCCTCCTTGTCCGTAGCCTTCGTATGTTACCTCTTCATAGTTCTCCGCATCTGCTCCACTCGCTTTTTTTATTGCTCTTTCTACATTGTCTTTCGGCATGTTTGCCCCCTTTGCATTCTGTATACAACGGCGCAGAGCTGGGTTAGAATCTGGATCTGGCCCTCCAGCTTTTACTGCCAAGGCGATGTCTTTTCCTATTTTAGAGAATGTTTTGGCCATTTTATCCCAACGAGCCAATTTAGATGCTTTTCTATATTCAAATGCGCGTCCCATAAATATTGATTTTTTTCAGAACACAAAAGTAATAATTAATTTCCAAAATGAATAAAAAAAATACCCCTAGAAATCTAGGAGTATTTTTTTATTAAGAAATTTTATTATTTCTTTTTACCTACTGGTTTTTTACCAGTTCCTTTTTTAGCTGGTTTTTTAACAAGCTTTTTGCTAACTACAGGAAGATCTGATTTTTTCAATGCTTCCCATGCTTCACCATTAATAGCTTCTACTACTACTTTTCTATCAGCTTCTCTTTCTTCATTTGATGCTGTTGCAGGAACTACTGCATCTCTTGATCCTACACCTGTAGATTTCAACTGAGAATCAGCTACACCTCTTTCTTCAAGAGCTCTAACTACTGCTGCAGCTCTTTCTCTAGAAAGTTTCAAGTTGTAAGCATCATTACCTTTTTTATCAGTATGACCTGTAATCAAGAATGTACCTCCATTAGAAGATTTGATTACTTCAGCAGCTTGGTCTAATTTAGAGTAAGAAGACTTGCTGATTACAGCCTTACCAAAGTCAAATGTAATACCTTTCAATGCACCTGTTGCTTCAAGAGCAAATACATCAGCTGGCTTAGGACATCCGTTGTATTCTGGTAATCCTGGAACTTCTGGACAAGCATCATCTTTATCAAGAACTCCATCATTATCAGTATCTTTCCATGGGCATCCTTTATTTTCAGCTGAACCAGCTACTTCTGGACACTCATCATCTTTGTCAAGAACTCCGTCACCATCTGTATCTGGCCAAGGACATCCTTGGTTTTCAACTGGACCAGCAACTTCTGGACAGTTATCTTCTGAATCTTGAACTCCGTCACCGTCTGTATCAGGACATCCGTTAAACTGAGCAAGACCAAATACATCTGGACAAGCATCATCTTTATCTTTGATACCATCTTTATCTCTATCTGTATTTCCGAATCTAAAGTTCAAAGTAGCTGAAGATTGCCAGAAGTCAGAGATAGTAGTTTTCTCGAATGGAGTTACTACATAGTCTTGTTGAACACCGATACCGAAGTTTTTAGTAATCCAGAAGTTGATACCAAGACCTCCGTTTGCTGCGAAGTGGTCAGCTTTCATGAATCCTCCTTCTTTGTTGTATGCTCTTTCAGAGTTGCTGTAATCATGTCTTAGGTAGTTAGCACCAACTCTCAAATACGGATCGAACCAAGAATTTTCATTCCAAAGACCATTGAATTTAAATTGAAGACCAAGACCAGTCATCAAGAAAAATTCTTTATCCATAATTTGTCCTTCTACTCCACTTAAGTTTGGACGAATTCTTTTGTTGTCTACATTACCCACAGATGTTTGCCAGTCTACAACGAAATACTTGTTCAAGTTTCTCGCAACTGTCAATTTAGACAATGGTGGAGTAATTGTGTAATTATTAAGAGTAAATGCCGCACGAAGATTTTTCACTGATTCACCAAATTCTCCATTAATCGCAGCATGGTTTACTCCATGAGCCCCTACTCCTATCAACCACTTATTCTCAGTTGTTTGAGCAGACACAGAAGTAGCTACTGTAAGAGCTAAAGCTGTGATTCCTAATTTTAGATTTTTCATAGAATGATTAATATAATTTAAAATTTTATAATTAAATTTTGGATATTGGAGACAAAAATAACAAAAAAAAACAATATTGCCAAAAAAAAATTAAAAATTCTTCTTGATTCTATCTAAATTTCTCTTGTTTTCTCTTTCTTTTATTGTCTCTCTTTTATCAAATAATTTCTTTCCTCGCGCTAGTGCAATCTTCAGTTTTGCCTTGCCTTTTTCATTGATATAGAGCTTTAGCGGAACTATCGTATTTCCTACATCTTTCACTTTTTTACCGAGTTTTTCAAGCTCTTGGGAATGCAGTAAAAGTTTTCGTTCTCTTTTTACTTTATGATTATAGAAAGTCCCAAATTTATACTCTTCTATACTCATATTAATTACAAAAAGTTCTTCGTTTATAAATTCACAAAAACTTTCCGTTATAGAAGCTTTAGAAAGACGGATGGACTTTATTTCAGTTCCTGTAAGCACTATCCCTGCTTCGTATTCTTCTAAAATTTCATATTCAAATCTAGCTCTTTTATTAAGAATATTTACATTTTTAGTTTTACTCATAATTTGGAGTTTTTTTAAATTAGAGGAATATTATGCGCTTTGCATTTTTCTCTCATTTCATCTGGCCATATACTTGCCTGAATTTCACCAATATGCGCTTTTTGCAGCAAGAACATACACAAACGAGACTGCCCTATACCGCCGCCTATCGTAAGAGGCAACTCGTTGTTCAGCAATCTTTTATGAAAATAAAGTTCTTTTCTGTCTTCTTTATCTTCTATTTGAAGTTGTTTTTCTAATGAATTTTTATCCACACGAATTCCCATTGATGAAATCTCAAACGGCACATTGAGCACTGGATTCCAAAGGAGAATATCTCCATTCAGCCCTAAAAATCCATCTTCATTAGCCGTCACCCAGTCATCATAGTCTGGCGCTCTATAGTCGTGCTTTTCTCCATTGCTAAGTTTGCCGCCTATACCTATTATAAATACAGCTTTATATTCTTTAGCGATTTCTCTTTCTCTTTCTTTTGGAGACAGGTCAGGATATTTTTGTAAAAGTTCTTCTGAATGTATAAAATGTATTTCTCTCGGAAGCATAGGTTTCAGCTCTGGGAAAGCCTCATTCACTAAATATTCAGTTCTTAAAAATGAAGCGTAAATTCTTTTAACCACGGATTTTAGAAATGCTACCGTTCTGTCTTTTTCAGAAATAGCCATTTCCCAGTCCCACTGGTCTACATATAGAGAGTGCATATTCCCAAGCTCCTCATCTGCACGGATGGCGTTCATATCCGTATATATACCGTATCCCTCCTCTACATTATAATCTGCAAGCATCACTCTTTTCCACTTTGCTAATGAATGTACGACCTCTGCACGAGCTTCATCCATATCTTTTATAGGAAAATTTACAGCTCTCTCCTTTCCACTCAAATCATCATTTAGTCCCATCCCTCTCAAAACAAAAAGCGGCGCCGTCACTCTACGCAGCCTAAGCTCTGCCGACAAATTGGCCTGAAAAAAATCTTTTATCTTTTGTATCCCCAATTCTGTCTGTTGTAAATTCAAAATAGACTTATAGTTTGGGGGATTTATCAAATAACTCATTTTTACTGCTAATTTTTTTGTATTTTTGCGACAAATTTACAGAAATAATGCTAACAGTATCTAATTTATCACTACAATTTGGGAAAAGAGTACTTTTTGACGAGGTAAATATCATGTTTACCAAAGGGAACTGCTACGGAATCATCGGAGCAAATGGTGCTGGAAAATCTACTTTCCTAAAAATATTGACAGGAAAACAAGAGCCTACCACAGGACATGTAACGCTGGAACCAGGTAAGAGAATGTCTGTTTTGGAGCAGGATCACTTTGCTTATGACCAGTTTACGGTTTTGGAAACGGTTCTTCGTGGAAATAAAAAATTATTCGAAATCAAAGAAGAAATGGATGCTCTCTACGCAAAACCAGACTTCTCTGATGAAGACGGAATAAAGGCAGGCGAACTCGGAGTAATCTACGATGAAATGGGAGGCTGGAATGCCGAAGCAGATGCACAGACCATGCTGTCCAATGTAGGGATAAAAGAAGATATGCACTACCAAATGATGTCCGAGTTAGAAAACAAGGACAAAGTAAAAGTGCTATTGGCTCAGGCTTTATTCGGAAATCCAGATGTTTTGATTCTCGACGAGCCTACCAATGACCTTGATATTGACACTATTTCTTGGCTGGAAGATTTCCTTGCTGATTATGAAAACACGGTGATTGTGGTATCTCACGACCGTCACTTCTTGGATGCTGTCTGCACCCACATCGGTGACTTAGACTATTCTAAACTAAACCTTTATACAGGGAACTATTCTTTCTGGTATCAGGCTTCTCAGCTGGCAACAAGACAAAGACAACAAGCCAACAAAAAAGCTGAAGAGAAGAAAAAAGAATTGCAGGACTTCATCGCGAGATTTAGTTCCAATGTAGCGAAAGCAAAACAAGCTACAGCAAGAAAGAAAATGATAGACAAACTGAACATCGAAGAAATCAAACCTTCTTCCAGAAGATATCCTGCCATCATTTTTGAAATGGAAAGAGAAGCAGGAGACCAAATTTTAGAGATAAAAGGTTTAGAAATCGTAAAAGATGGAGAAACGCTGCTTTCTGGTGGTGACCTTAACCTTAAAAAAGGAGATAAAGTAGCTGTAATTTCTAAAAACTCCCTAGCCGTTACCGAGTTTTTCCAAGTGATTTCTGGAAGCACAGCTCCTGCAAAAGGCGAATACAAATGGGGAGTAACTACTAACCAAAGCTACATGCCGCTGGACAACACGGAATATTTCCAAGAAAAAGATCTAAATCTAGTAGATTGGCTAAGACAATTTACCAAAAATGACGAAGAAAGACACGAAGAATTTGTCAGAGGATTTTTAGGAAGAATGCTTTTCTCTGGTGATGAAGCGCTTAAGTCTTCTACCGTGCTTTCTGGAGGGGAAAAAATGCGATGCATGTTCAGCCGAATGATGCTCCAAAAAGCCAATGTTCTTCTAATGGACGAACCTACCAACCACTTGGATTTGGAGAGTATCACGGCACTTAACAACTCTTTGATGAACTTCAAAGGAAATATCTTGATTTCTTCTCATGACCACGAATTGCTACAAACAGTGTGTAACCGTGTGATAGAAATCACGCCAAAAGGAATCATTGACCGAGAAATGACTTACGATGAATACCTTGAAGACAAAAAAGTAAAAGAACTGAAAGAACAAATGTATAGTTAATTAACCATTTTATTTCACTATATTTTCAAAGCCACTTCAAAAAAGTGGCTTTTTATATGAAAAGTAGATTTTTTTACTTAAATTTACTTGATTTTCAAAATCATTTATTACTTTTGTACCTTGGATTTATGTAAAGTTTAATCAATAAAAATAGAAATTTATGAAAAAATCATTATTAACATCAGCTTTAGCAGCTGTATTAGTAGTATCTTGCGGAACACAGAACGCAAGAGTAAGTGAATTAGAAGCACAAAAAGAGGCTTTAGAATTAAAAACAAAACTTACTAAATTAAAAATCGATTACGAAAAAGAAAAGGCATCAACTGATGATTTGAGAAATAAAGCTGCTGCTGTAAATTCAAAAGCAGAAACGGCTACTACAGATTTCAGCACATCAGATGCAAAAGCTACAGCTAAAGATGCAAAACAAACGATGAAGGTTCTAAAAGAAACTGAGAAAATAAACAGAGATTTGGCATCTAGTGAGAAAAAACTTCGTAAAATAGAGAAGGAAATGGCTAAAGTACAAAGCCGTTTAGACAAGCTGAACCAGCAAGTGAAAATCGTAGACAAAAACACTGCTGAAGCTGAAAACAACTAAATATAAAGTCCTCAATATGAGGACTTTTTTAATTTATGAAATTTGATTTTGTTTTCTATTTTTAATGATGATAAAAAACACCACAAAGAAAAACAGAAAATGCAAATACCAAGCATTTTTCAGCATTTCTAAATAATTTACTTTATTCTCGCTGAGT
>CAUQVP010000023.1:0-20319 GCA_963521545.1 uncultured Flavobacteriaceae bacterium
CTCAGTAACGTGGGGCAAGGAAAGGCAATAATCTCTAAGTTCTTCTAAGTTCATTATGGGGTGTTTTTTTAGATTTAATTAAAAATAAAAATTATTTAGCCAACGCTTTTTCTACTATTTCTATAAGTTCTTCCGGCGTCATTAGGGTATTGAGATAGTCCTCTAAGGTTCCCATATTATCGATTTCTCCAAAGAATACCTCGTGATCAGTACCAAAGAGCGTTGGGTTTTCTTCATTGGGGTCGCTTAGGGCTATGTATATATGGTCAGGATAGCCAGAGGTATAGAACAATTGTATAAGATCAGGTGTCTTGTCTCCTGTAACTTTTATAATTTCAGTGAGGTCTGTAAATTCCTCATCGGAGAAATCGTCATACCATTCTTCATAGTCATCAGTACCTTCTTTGAAAGGGGTAAAGAGGCTGACTGTCCAAAAGTGTTGTCCATAAGATTCTTCCGTAAGTCGATAGAACTGAGCAATCATCTGGTCATAGAAATCCTTTTTATTAGTTTGGTAAAGTTCCCTATGATCATCTACCCACGCGCCTATGCCATAAATAGGCTCAGTATCTTCTGCCTTTGCCCAAGGAGTGTCCTGAGGCTTTGGATAGAGTACGGTATCAAAAGTAATAGCCAATAGGTCATCAGCAAGGGAAGTGCCTTTCACTTGACTGGTATCGCCTCCAAGGGCTTGGATTCTGTTAAGAATTTCTTGTTTCATATGATTTAGATATTTGATATTAAATGTATTTTGTTCAAAAATAGGTATAAATTTTTATTCTGTTTTAATGGAAGTGTGTTTTTTAGGGTGGTTTTTTATAAAATCATAAAAATTTATAAATTTTTAGAAAAAACTTATTATTTTTGCCCTCCGTTTTTTATTTTTTTAATAAAATTTAAATACAATGAAGAAAATATTATTGATTGCGATGATGCTTCAGTCTATGGTGGCTTTTTCTCAAGATAAAAAAACGAAGAAAAAAGATGCCGCAAAGACCGAAAACGAAGCAAAAAAAGACAGCACAGCTAAGGGCAATGCCACGGCTTATGATGATTTTATAAAAGGCGCAGTCACTAAGGACGGACTTTTTAAAATCCATACCATAAAGGAGAAAATCTATTTCGAGATTCCTAATGAAGTGCTGGGAAAAGATTTATTGATTGTCAATAAAATTTCCTCCGTTCCCCCTCAGATAAACAATGCGGGTATCAACAAGGGAATGAATTATGAAAACAAACTCATCCGTTTCTACAAGGATGAGAAAAATAATAAGGTGTGGGCAAAGACCTTTGACCCGAAAATCAGCGTAAATAAAAAAGATAATATCGCCCTCTCCGTGCGGGATAACTATGGAGAGTCCATCATAGAAGGTTTTGAGATAAAAACTTACGGAAAAGACTCTGCCGTAGTGGTGCAGGTGAATAATGTTTTCAATGGGACATCCAAGAGTTTTAATAATCTTTTTGATAACATCGGTATGGGCGGTTCGGTGAGAACCAAAGATTCTTACATAGAGGAAGTGAAGAGCTTCCCGCAGAATGTCGTGATAAAATCCCAGCTTACGACCCAAATTTCCGAAGGTAAAACCACGGCGGAAAAAGCCGACCTTACGGTAGGAACGACCACGAATATCGTTCTCCTTCCAGAGCCTATGGTAGGGCGTTTTTCGGATGATAGAGTAGGATATTTTACCACTCCGAAGGTTTATTTCTCGGATAAACAACAGAGAGTAGATAACAAGGAACTCATCACACGCTGGCGCCTAGAACCTAAGGAGCAGGAAGTAGGAAAATACCTGTCAGGACAGCTGGTAGAGCCTAAAAAACCGATAGTCTATTACATAGACCCAGCAACGCCCAAACAGTGGCAGCAGGCGATAATAGACGGCGTTCATGACTGGAACAAAGCCTTTGAAAAGGCAGGTTTTAAAAATGTCATCAGCGCAAGACTTCCAGACCCAGAAGATAAAGAATTTGATGTAGATGATGTGCGGTATTCGGTAATTACCTACGCTGCATCTTCTATGGCAAATGCCATGGGACCTTCTGTGGTAGACCCTCGTACGGGAGAAATTCTGGAATCGGATATCATCTGGTGGCATAATGTGATGACACTTCTTCACTCGTGGATGCGCGTGCAGACAGGCATCATAGATCCAGAGGTGAGAGGGAATGTTTTCCCAGATGCTAAAATGGCGAATGCTATCCGTTTCGTTTCATCTCACGAAGTGGGACATACATTTGGGCTAAGGCACAATATGGGTTCATCTTTTGCGTATTCCGTAGAGGATTTAAGAAAGCCAGATTTTACCGAAAAAATGGGCGGAACAGCGCCTTCCATTATGGATTATGCGAGGTTTAACTATGTCGCACAGGAAGGCGATGGCGTGAAACAAATCACTCCTAAAATAGGCGTTTATGATGAATTTGCGATTAATTTCGGATACCGCTGGACAGGGAAATCCAGTCCAGAAGAGGAATTGAGCATTACTAAATCTTGGATAGACAAACACGATGGCGACCCAA
Organism: uncultured Flavobacteriaceae bacterium; assembly: GCA_963521545.1. Classification (GTDB taxonomy): domain Bacteria; phylum Bacteroidota; class Bacteroidia; order Flavobacteriales; family Weeksellaceae; genus JABCPE02. Next base: position 2,527 of record CAUQVP010000023.1, read on the forward strand.
AGTATTTCTACGGAGAACAGCAGTCCGAAACTATAGACCCGCGTTCACAATCCGAGGATTTAGGGAATAATGCCATGAAAGCAGGAGAGTACGGAATCATCAACCTTAAAAAAACAATTCCAAATATCATAGAATGGAGCACGAAAGACGGCGAAACCTATGAAGAAGCGAAAGCGTTTTATAATCAGGTGATTAACCAGTGGTATGTCTATAATACGCATACTTTGGCGAACATTGGCGGGTTTTATCTCACGCCTTTGGTGAAAGGTGATAAAATGAAATCCTACAAACCAGTTCCATATCAAACGCAAAAAGAGGCGCTGAACTTCCTTAAAAAGAATATTCTCACCCTGCCGAAATGGTTGTTTATCAATCCGTTAAAAGATGTGTTGAAACCTACCAAAAACACACCAGCAGGAGCAGTAGAGCAGTCGCCGTATAATATTTTCAGAGAGAGACAGGCTGCTATTTTGTATAATCTGATGCATGATGAAAGGCTTTTGAGACTTTTGGAAGCAGAATTTTTGCAGACAGAAGGAAACGAAAAGATAATGACTGTAGCAGAGCTTTTCGATGATTTGAGGAAATTTATCTTTGATAAATCTTTGAAAAACAAGAGCTTGACTATCGCTGAAAGGATGACGCAGAAAAACTATGTAGATGCGCTTATCATAGATGTGGGGCGTATTTATGAAAAAACAGAGAAAGGTATTTTTGGTAAGATGCCTATGATTTGTGACTATGCACACCATAATTTGGAAGACAAACACAGCATAGATGAGCAAAATCTGACGATGTATTTCAGTGGAATGAAACGCCTTTCGGAAGTGGGTTCCGCAAAGAGAGCAGAGCTGATAAAAGTAAAGAAAATCATCCTCGTTGCAAAAAATACAGGAGATGAAGCTACAAGAAATCATTACGAAGATATGTTGATAAGACTAAATAAAGCATTAGGAGAAAAATAATAAAACTTACGAACTAAAAATGAGAAGAGCGAAATTTTTGTTGGGTCTTTTACCGAGTGTCCTTTGGGCGCAGAATACGCCTGTAGATACCACTAAAACTAAGACCAAGGAGATAGATGAGGTCATCATCACAGGTTTCCAAAAGATAGAAAAAAGTAAAATCACATCTTCTGTGGATGTGGTGAAAATGAAGGATATAGAGCAGAAGGCAGTAGCATCCATAGACCAGATGCTGCAGGGGAGAGTGCCAGGTTTGCTGGTTACGCCAGCATCGGGAACGCCAGGGCAGATTGCGCCTATTAGACTTAGAGGGACGGCTTCACTTTCGGGGCCTACCGACCCGCTTTGGGTAATAGATGGAATGCCGCTAGAAATGGGCGATGCGCCTAAATACGATGCAGGAAAGGATATCAACGACCTTAAAAACTACTCTATCGCAGGGTTTAACCCAGAAGATATAGAGTCTATTACCGTGCTGAAAGACGCTTCTGCTACGGCAATCTATGGAGCGAGAGCAGCGAATGGGGTGATTTTGGTAACAACCAAAAGTGGGAAAAAAGGGCGAATGAATGTTAATTTTTCAGCGAGTACATTTGTCAATTTAAGACCGAATTTTTCTAAACTTAATTTGATGAATTCCAATCAAAAAGTAGATTGGGAACTGATGATGGCATCTCGCTCGGATTTAGACAATTACAGAAAAGATAATGGTGAGGTTGCGAGAATATTATTAGCGAATAACGACTGGAATTTGTTCCGCAGCGGTGGTTTTTCGGCGATTAGTGCGGCTTCTCAAAGAGAAATCAATGCACTGAGAAATATAAATACCAACTGGGGAAATCTACTCTACAGAACAGCGATAAACAAGCAGTATTCCGTGAGACTTTCAGGTGGATTGGATAATTATGCTTATTACGCTTCGTTAGGATACTATGATGAGCAATCTACGGTGATAGGTTCTGGTTTTGAGAGACTTAACCTTACTTTTAAAAATGATTTTAAAATCAATAATAAAATAAAAGTAGGTTTGTCTGTTTTTGGAACAAATACTAAGCAGTCTTCTTTCTTGTCTGATGCTTCGGGGAATATCACGCCGACTTACTATTCCAGAAGTGCTAATCCTTATCTAAGACCAAAGGATGAAAATGGCAACTATGTCTATGACCCAAATGTGAACTACATGGACGGAGATGCCAGAATTCCGTATAACTACATGGAGGAGAAGGATAATACGAGGTATGATTTGAACACGAAATCGCTTCGTGGTATTTTGAATTTGGATTATAAAATATTCAAATTCTTAGAGTTTCGTTCTCAGCTGGGTATCCAGTACGAAAACCAAAAAACGGAAAAATATGCCACAGAGCAGACTTATTTCCTTAGAAAAAGAAGAGATGCCTCTAAGATAACTTCTGGAGGGACTACGACTTATATCATCCCAAAAGGCGATTATTACAACATTTCTAACGGGAATAGTTTTGAATATAATTTTAAAAATATTTTAGAATTTAGCAAAAAGATAAACCGACATGATGTTAATCTCCTTGTAGGTTCGGAAATTAGAGAAACTAAATACACTTCGGTAAACAGCCAAATGTACGGCTACAACCCAAGACAGAGAACATCCATCCCTCTAAATATCCCAAATAGTGAGATAAGAAATGCGAACTATCTTCCTGTGGTAGATACAGAGGTTTCTAATGCTTATGCATCTTTCTTTGGGACAGCATCTTATACTTTTGCTAATAGATATACATTCTTCGGAAGTGTGAGATATGATGGGACAAACTTCTTCGGAGCGGAGACCAATAAGAGATGGAATCCTATCTGGGCGGCATCTGTGGCATGGAATGTGAAAAATGAGAATTTCTTGAAGGATAATAAAACCATCAGTATGTTCAAAATTCGTAGTTCCTATGGACTTCAGGGGAATGTAGACCGAAATACTTCGCCTTTTTTCACAGGAAGATATAGTACGGCGAGAATCCTCAACCAGACAGAAAACACCATCAATGACGAAGGTGCACCGAATCCGTTGCTAAGATGGGAAAAAACCAGAACTGTGGATGTGGGATTGGATTTTGGTTTGTTTAATAACAGAATCAATTTTAATCTTGACTTCTATCACAGAAAAGGAACGGATTTAATGGGAGTAAAACAGCTTCCGCAGGAAACAGGATTTAACCAAATGAGCGTAAACTGGGCGGAAGTTACCAATAAAGGTTTTGAGTTTTCTCTTTCTACCATAAATATCGATAGAGAAAAATTCAGATGGAGTACGACTTTCAACATTGCCGCCAACCGAAGCAATATAGACCAAATTAACGAGGGGCTTAATAATTTTTATCCATCAGGAAAAGACTATCCTATCAATGCTGTTTTTGGGTTAAGGTCAGCAGGGCTGGATGCCAATGGACTTCCGCAGTTCTATGACAGAAACGGAAATATAGTTTCTACGGTAGATTTTTACAAACTTTCTGACCCATGGGGAGTGGGATACATAGAGAGTGAGTATCTTGCTAATGGAAATTTCAGAGATTTGTATACTTATATCGGAGATAGAGACCCTAAATTCTATGGAGGGATTACCAATACCTTTGATATAGGAAACTGGGACCTTACGATTTCTGCTGCATTTAACATAAATAAATGGGTGGTAGCAAATCCTCCTTATAACTTTACAACAGTGGATAGGGGACAGAATAATTCTACAGATATCCTAAACGCTTGGACACCTAATAATACCAATACCACTCTTCCGAGAATTATAGGAGAAAATACTATTCCAGGGCAGGAAATAGTTTATTTATGGTATAACAACTTTGATTCTTCAGGGTCTTACAACCATTTTGACAGCTGGATGAAGAAAATGAGCTATATCAGAATAAACAACATTCGTTTAGGATATTCTCTGCCGTCTTCTTTGCTTCATAATACAGGAATTAACTCCTTGAGATTCTATGTAGAGGGTAGAAATATGCTGGTTTTCGGGACTAATTATAAAGGATATTTTGACCCTGAAACCTATGGGAATCTATACGCCCAGCCTATTCAGAAATCTATCGTTTTTGGTTTAAATGTAAGTTTTTAATAATCAATAAATTATATAATAATGAAAAAATATATCATAAAAGCCTTGTTCATCGGAGCTGTTTTGTCCACAGGACTTACTTCTTGTGACAGATTTTTGGACATTACTCCCACAGGAAAAGTAATTCCACAGACAGAGGAAGATTTCCGTGCGCTTCTTACTCGTGCCTATAATCTTTATCCTCAGCATAAAGCATTAGCAAACTTGAAAACCGATGAAGTAAAAGCAGGAACGACCAACGAAAGTCTGCAAACGATTTTCACTTGGAGTGAGGCTTCTCCATTCCCTGGTTCTAAGGATTTCCCATACATTACTTTTTATCAGACGATTTTCTATTCTAATTATATTATAGAAAACACACTGAAATACAATGCTTACACTTCGGAAATCAATCAGATTTTGGGTGAAGCCTATGCATTGAGAGCTTATACTTATTTTGAGCTGATAAACCTCTATGCTCCAGCTTATAAGGGAAGTAATGGTTCCGCAAAAGCGGTTCCGCTGGTAACAAGTCCTCAGCTGGAGGGAGATTTTCCTCGTGCGACATTGGATGAGGTGTATGGGCAGATTCTTTCTGACCTTGATAAGGCTTTGACTTTGCTTAATAAAAGCCAATTTGATGAAGGGTATAACTATCGTTTTACTACTGTGGCTGCTCACGCCCTGAAAGCTCGTGTTCATCAGTATCGTGGAGAATGGGCTAATGCTCTGGCGGAAGCAGAAACTGTCCTTGCAGCGAAGTCTACATTGGTGGATTTTAACTCTTTTACAAATCTTCCAAGCAGCTATAAATCAGTGGAATCTATCATGAATTTGGATGCAGGAGTTACCTCCGAGACCAGTCGTTTTGCTATGGTGAGCAATGAGCATCTTGCCCTTTTTGACCAAACAAATGATTTGCGTTTTGCTAAATATTTCGATGCTGATGTCACAAATTATAGAACGAAAAAATTCAGCAGTTCCAATGAATTCAAAGTTTCTTTCCGAGTAGGGGAGATTATGCTCATAAAAGCTGAAGCTTTAGCAAAATTAGGAAGAGAAACAGATTCTAAAAACACTCTACTAGCTTTAGCAGCGAAGAGATATAATTCAACAGGATTAGCGAATTTTACAACGACTATCAATGGGCTTTCTGGTGATGCTTATTACACAGAATTATTAAACGAAAGAGCGAGAGAGACTTCATTCGAAGGGCTTCGTTGGTTTGATTTAAGAAGAACTACCCAGCCTTCCATTATCCATATTTATAATGGGACTACTTACACGCTCAGCTCAGGAGATGCCCGCTATACGCTGCCTTTCCCAAGAGAAGCAAGACTTAAAAATCCTAATTTATAAACCTAAAAAGCCATTCACACCGAATGGCTTTTTTTATTTTGGTTAATTTTGAATAAAAATTGCAATAATTTTGTTGCTTTATCCTATTTTTGCAAATCTAAAAAATAATAAAATGGCAATTCCTGATAAATACAATCCACAAGAAACGGAACAAAAATGGTACAGTTACTGGCTGGAAAACAAATTTTTCCACTCTGAACCGAATGACAAACCGCCTTACACCATTGTCATTCCGCCGCCCAATGTTACAGGGATTCTACACATGGGACACATGCTTAATAACACCATTCAGGATGTTTTGGTAAGAAGAGCCAGAATGAAAGGCTTCAATGCCTGCTGGGTGCCAGGGACAGACCACGCATCCATCGCTACAGAGGCGAAGGTGGTTGCTAAGCTGAAAGAACAGGGCATTAGCAAATCTGATATTACCCGAGAGGAATTCCTAAAACACGCTTGGGACTGGACGAATCAGTATGGCGGAACTATCCTAGAACAGCTTAAAAAACTGGGCTGCTCTTGCGACTGGGACAGAACTCGTTTCACATTGGAGGACAAGCTCTCTCAGCAGGTGATAAAATCCTTTGTTGATTTGTATAACAAAGGGCTGATTTACCGTGGTTACAGAATGGTAAACTGGGATCCAGAGGCGAAAACTAACATTTCTGATGAGGAAGTGATTTTCAAGGAGCAAAATGGAAAATTATATTTCTTAAAATACCAAATAGAAGGCTCAGAGGAGTTCCTTACCGTGGCTACCACTCGTCCAGAAACTATTTTTGGTGATGTGGCTATTTGTATCAATCCTAATGATGAGAGATACGCCCATCTGAAAGGGAAAAAAGCCATTGTTCCGATTGTAAATCGCGCCGTTCCGATTATTGAGGATGATTATGTGGATATAGAATTTGGGACAGGAGCCTTGAAAATTACTCCTGCTCACGATGTCAATGACTATGAAATCGGACAGAAATACAGCCTTCCGATGCTTGATATCTTGGATGATGATGCTAACCTGAACGAGCATGGTCTGCATTATGCAGGGAAAAATCGTTTTGAGGTAAGAAAAGCCATTGCCAAAGAATTAGAAGAAAAAAATCTTTTGTTAAAAGCCGAAGATTATGTAAATAAAGTAGGAACTTCCGAGAGAACAGGAGCTGTGATAGAGCCAAAAATATCACAGCAGTGGTTTTTGAAAATGTCTGAAATCGCAAAACCTGCTCTGGATGTGGTGATGAATGATGAAATAAAATTCCATCCCGAGAAGTTCAAAAACACTTATAAACACTGGATGGAAAACATCCGCGACTGGAATATTTCGCGACAGCTATGGTGGGGACAGCGCATTCCAGCGTACTACTATGGCGATGGCGAAAATGATTTTGTAGTGGCTGAAAACATCGATGAAGCCCTAAAATTAGCCAAAGCTAAAAACCCAAATTTAGAACTTGCTGACCTTCGCCAAGATGAAGATGCTCTGGACACTTGGTTCTCTTCTTGGCTGTGGCCGATGTCTGTTTTTGATGGGCTTTTAGACCCTGAAAATAAGGATATTAACTATTATTACCCAACGGCAGATTTGGTTACGGGGCCAGATATTATTTTCTTCTGGGTGGCTCGTATGATCATGGCAGGGCTGGAATGGAGAGGAGAAGTTCCGTTTAAAAATGTGTATTTCACAGGGATTGTAAGGGATAAACAAAGAAGAAAAATGTCCAAATCTTTGGGAAATTCACCAGACCCGTTGGAATTGATTGACAAATATGGTGCGGACAGCGTGAGAGTGGGGATTTTACTGAGTTCTGCGGCTGGAAACGATCTTCTTTTTGATGAGGATTTGATGCTGCAAGGAAGAAATTTCGCAACGAAAATATACAATGCATTTAAGCTGACACAAAGCTGGACAAAAGAAGCAAAACCAGCAGGTGAGGCTGAAAAACAAACAATCATTTGGTTTGAAAATCAGATGAATAAAACCATCAGCGAAATCAATGACCGGTTTGAGAAATTCCGAATTTCAGATGCATTGCATTTGCTTTACAAATTGATTTGGGATGACTTCTGCTCGTGGTATTTGGAAGCGGTGAAACCTAATTTTGGTGAAAGTATTTCTCAGGAGGTTTATTACCAAACCATCAAGTTCTTTGAGGAGTTGATGAGACTTCTTCATCCGTTTATGCCGTTCCTCACGGAGGAGCTTTATCAGCATATTGCGGAGCGAAACACATCGGAAGCGCTTGTTATCGCCCAGCAGAAAAATGCAGAAAGTTTTAATGAAAATATCATCTCTGCGTTTGATACAGCGAAAGAAATCATCTCAGGTGTGAGAAATTACCGCCAGAGCAAAGGAATTTCGCCAAGGGAAGAAGTGGAATTATTCACCAGCGAAAGCTCTTTTGCGAATGAAAATGTAATTAGAAAACTGGCAAACATTTCTCAAATTCATTATTCCGAGAAAACGGATAAGCCGAGCTTTACTTTCCTAGTGGGAGCGGTGGAAATCTCTGTTCCGCTGAGCGAAAACCTAGATTTAGGCGAAGAAAAAAAGAAAACCGAAGAAGAGTTGGCTTACCTGAAAGGATTTTTGGTTTCGGTGGAGAAAAAACTCAGCAATGAGAAATTCGTTGCCAACGCCAAGCCTGAAATTGTAGAAACTGAGCGTAAAAAACAAAAAGACACACTGGAGAAAATCGCGATTTTGGAGGAGAAGTTGAAAGGATTGTAAAATAAAAAATGTTTAATAAAATGACAAAGTACGGATTGGAATTTATTAGTGATGAGGATTTGTTTAAACATATAGAGGAAACGGTAAGAAAATATCGTTTTAAGATTGATTTTAAGAAATTAAATGAAAATATTCTAGACCCTATTAAATTAACTTTTGATTCTGCTGTTTATGAGGGAGGATTTTCTAATGAAAGTTTAGAAAGAATTTTAGAAAATGAAGTGATAAGACAATTAGATAAATCTAATACAAATCATATTGGGTATTTTCATCAAAATATTTTTAAGTATATAGGAAAAAATAAGGGGTGGAAAGTTCCAAAAGAAGGATTTGATATAGAAAATGAAGAGCTAAATATTTTTGTAGAGATGAAAAATAAACATAATACTATGAATAGTTCTTCTTCTGCTAAGACTTATATGAGAATGCAGGATAAAATTTTAAAAAATCGTAATGCTACTTGTCTTCTTGTAGAAGTTATTGCTAAAACAAGTCAAAATATAGAATGGGTTTGTAGTTTGGATAAACAAAAAGTAAAAAATCCATCTATTCGTAGAGTATCAATTGATAAATTTTATGAGATTGTTACTGGAAAACAAAATTCTTTTTCAGAATTATGTGGGATACTGCCTATTGTTATTAGAGATGTTTTAAAAGAAAATAAAAACCAAATAATTGAAAATAATGTTATTGCTGATTTGAAAAATGATGGAGTGGAGAATATTCTACAAAAATTATATATAGTTACTTTTAAAAAATATCAAGGATTTGAGGATTTTATTTTGAATTTTTGAGAAAATGATAGATTTATTTAGTCAATCTAATTGGGAAGAAGAATTACTTGTAACACCAAAAAGAGATCTAAAAAGTATAGAACTTTTTGCTGGTGCAGGAGGGTTAGCTTTGGGGTTGGAGAAAGCAGGATTTAATACTATTCTATTGAATGAAAAGGATAAATATGCCTGTGAAACATTAAGATTTAATAGACCTAATTGGAATGTGTTAGAAGATGATATATGTAATATAAATTTTTCTGAATACAAAGATGGAATTGACTTATTATCAGGTGGTTTTCCCTGTCAAGCTTTTTCTTATGCAGGTAAAGGGGAAGGGTTTAATGATATTCGAGGAACAATGTTTTTTCAATTTGCACGAGCAATTGAAGAGGTTCAACCTAAAATGATTTTAGGTGAAAATGTTCGAGGTATACTTAACCACGATAAAGGAAGAACAATTGATACAATACAGAAAACATTAAAAAAATTAGGGTACACTTTAATGTCTCCTAAAGTATTACATGCTGTAAAATATCAAGTTCCCCAAAAAAGAGAGAGAGTAATTATAATAGGGGTAAGAAATGATTTAGTGGATAAAATTCGATTTGAGTTCCCTTTGCCATACCATAGAGATATGACAATGAAAGATGCTTTGAAATCAGGGGTTCTTTACGAGACTGATGTTCCTGATTCAGAAGGACAAAAATATCCAGAACATAAAAGGAAGGTATTAAGTATGGTTCCTCCTGGTGGTTGTTGGAGAGATTTGCCAGATGATGTAGCTAGAGATTATATGAAAGGAAGCTATTTTTTGGGAGGAGGAAAAACAGGAATGGCTAGAAGATTAAGTTGGAATGAACCTAGTCTTACACTTACTTGTTCACCTGCTCAGAGTCAAACTGAAAGATGTCATCCAGATGAAGATAGACCTTTGACTATTAGAGAATATGCTCGTATCCAAACTTTTCCTGATGATTGGATGTTTCAAGGTTCTATTACCAATCAATATAAACAAATTGGAAATGCAGTACCAGTTAATTTAGCATATGCAATAGGGAGAAGTTTAGTAAGAGCTTTAAATCAATATTAATAGGTTCTCTTATTAAAATAGAAATTCCTTTTAAAATTATAATAAAAGATATCATTGTAAAGATTATTATTTAGCTAATAGGTAGAAACACAAAAAAGAAATAAACAAAAATGAATAGCTCTCAAATGGGGATGTAGTTTTAGAAGTGAGTGGCTAAAAATAAAAAATTATGGGAGATTTAAGTTTTGGAGAGATTTTCGTGATTTTTTTGGTCATTATGATATTTTTTGGACCAAAGAAAATTCCTCAGATAGCTCGTGAACTAGGGCAGGGGCTGAGAAAAATGCGTGGAGCAGTGGATGATATTAAGCAGGAAATCATGAAAGAAACAGAAGACAACCCTGTCTCTGAAATAAAAAATGAAATAGACAAAGTAAAGCAGGAGGCGGCCAATCTGATGCAGGAAGAAGATAAAAAAACAAAATAAATGATAGAGGTAATATCGCAGGATAAGGAGATTTTTCTGTATTTGAACAATTTGGGAAGTGCAGAATTTGATGCCTTTTGGAAGTTTGTTTCTGGAAAATGGTCTTGGATACCGCTTTATGCAGAGCTGCTGTATCTTTTGTATCGTAATTATTCTCGTAAAGAGCTGATTTATATTGTTTTAGTATTAGCTGTTTCGGTGGCTGTTTCGGATCAGATAGCCAATATTTTTAAATATGGTATAGAAAGGCTGAGACCTTGCCACGATGCTGATTTACAACCATATATGAGAATAGTAGAATGTGGAGGGCGCTATGGATTTTATTCCAGCCATGCATCCAATACCTTTCTTTTGGCGAGTTTTCTAAGTCCGTTATTAGGGCATAGATATAGGTTTTTGCCAGTGTTTTTATTTGTTTGGGCTGGGGTAGTGAGCTATAGCAGGATTTACCTCGGGGTTCATTTTCCTTTGGATGTTCTGATGGGAACTTTTATGGGAATAGTCATTGGTAAGGCAGGAGTATATATTTTTAGAAGAATTATTCATAAAAAAAAGGAGATTTGAGGTCTCCTTTTATTTTTTGTATTTTTTTTCGGATACTTTATTTCCATTTCTGAAGGTAACTATCTTTTCGGGCGTTCCATCCTTGGAATAATATATCCAGTCACCTATTTTTTTGAAATTAGCATCCGTAGGGCCTTTTGCGTTTATATTTCCGTTTGGATAGTATATCTCAAAAGAATCGGTAGCATTGTTATTGAGTTTGGCCTTACTCTGTATCGTTCCATTTTCATAATAAGAATGATAGTCTCCATGCATTTTGCCATCTTTATAGTTTATTTTCATTTCTACATTTCCATTTGGGAAGTAGGTGATGTATTCTCCCTCCAAAACGCTCATATGATCACGATAGACATAGTTTTCCTTTCCGCTGATTTTACCGTTTTTAGAATAATAAGTCCAAGTTTTTACTTTGAACCCTTTTTTAAAATATCCTTCGGCGCTCTTTGTTCCGTTTTCATAATAGAAAATAGCTTGTCCGTCTAGTTTTCCTTTTTTCCAGTAGCAGGCTTCTTTGGTATTTCCATTGTCATAAAACTGTTTGCAAAGTCCCTCTTGCAGCCCATCTTTGAAGCCGCAAGGTTTTTGTGCAAATAATAAATTAGCTGAAAAAACCAAGCCTATAAACAGTAATCTTTTCATAATTTTATAGTCAATTTTAGTTGTGTAAATAATATTTTTATTAATTTTGTTAGTCCTTTTTATGAAGGATAATCAAAACATTGCAAATTTAATGAATTAAAAAAATATGAAAAAGTCTTTAATTGTAATAATTTCTTTTTTGTGTGCAGGCGAGGCGTTTTCTCAGAAAGACAGCTATTTTCCTCAGGTATTTTTTGACAAAAAACAAGCAGAATCTCAGTTGGGCTACGGAAAATCTACCATAGAAGGGGTGGCTTTTACGAGAGAAAAAAGAAATGTGCCGCTTACAATGGGCATGGTAAAAGCAAAGATGGGAAAAAAACATGTTGCCAGACCGAATACAGTCATTATGCTTTTTCCTGTTACTGAGTATTTTACTGAGTTTTATAATCTTAGAAGAAAAATAGAAAGTAGTAAAAAGCAGGTTCTGATGTCCAAAGAAGCATTTGCTGTCAGAAGGGAAGCATACACGGATGATTATGGAAGATTTAAATTTGAGAATCTGAAAGTAGGAAAATATTATATAGAAACGATAGTGGATTTCACTGCGGTGGGCAGTTATAAAAAGCAAACGGGAACATCCACAGCGTATAATGTATACGGAACTCCGCTCTATTCTACACCGATATATGAAACATTTTTCTACGATTATGAAGACTCCCACCGAGAAAGCAAATTCGTAGAAGTGAAAAAAGATGGACAAGTGATAGAAATAAAATTATAAGAAGCAAAAAGAGTGAATATTCACTCTTTTTGCTATTTAGTCTATAATCAAACCATCTTTCATGGTTAGTTTTCTGTCTGTGCTTTCTGCCAATATCGGGTTGTGAGTGATGATGACAAAAGTCTGATTGTATTTTTCTCTCAAATCAAAAAACAACTGATGCAGAGAGTCTGCATTTTTGGAGTCAAGGTTTCCTGTGGGCTCATCAGCAAAAATAATTTTAGGTGAATTTATCAAAGCTCGGATAACAGCCACCCTTTGCGCCTCGCCGCCAGAGAGCATTTTAGGTTTGTAATGGATGCGGTCTACTATATTTAGATCCTCGAAAAGCTGAATCGCTTTTTCTTTATAATCTTTTACATTTTTCCCAGCGATTCTTATCGGCATCATTACATTTTCTAAAGCTGTAAACTCTGGCAAAAGCTGATGGTGCTGAAAAACAAAACCAATGTTTTCGTTTCGGAATTTTGATAATTCTTTGTCATTCATTTTCAGGAAAGATTCTCCAAAAAGCAGGATTTCTGTTTCGTGTTTTTGAATATCCGAAGGCAGATCCAAAGTCCCTAAAATCTGCAAAAGAGTGGATTTCCCAGCTCCAGATTCACCTACAATAGAGACAATTTCGCCTTTGTGAATTTCTAAATTTACTCCTTTGAGAACTTCCAGCTCTCCATAAGATTTATGAATGTTTTTTGCTTTTATCATGTTTGAATTTAGCATAAACTGATTATGCCCGTGGGCAAAGATAATAAACTTTTAGTTTTTGGGATTTCTTTTTTGTTTATAATTTTGCTTAGGAATATAGATTTTAGAATGAAAAAAGAATTATGGTATTTAGGTTTTCTGAATCAAAAGGGCAGAGCTTTATCAGCTGATTATCAGAGCGGAGAAAAGGCTTTGTCGGTAGAAGATGCTTTAAAGGCAATAGAATTATTAAAAGAAGAAAAAATTGCAATTTACGGAGGAGATATTCTCACGGAAGCCGATGGGGAGATTGTTTATGCTCATGATATTTTGGGAAAAGAGTATCATTATCTAAACTGGTATTGTGATAAATCAGATGATGAAGAGAGAGCAGATTATCTGCAAAGAAGCTATGATAAAGCCAAAGAAGGAATAGTGGAGGCGAAAAAAGCAGCTGACCGATTGGGTGAAAAATGTTACATTGTGCTGGTTACAGAATATATTCATTTAACCTAAAAATGATAAAATATTATTATTTTTGCGGAAAATTCTGATTTATGAGGATAGATATCATCACTGTGGTTCCAGAACTGATGGAAAGCCCTTTCAAGGTTTCGATGCTAAAAAGAGCGATAGAAAAAGGACTTGCGGAAATACATTTCCATAATGTAAGGGATTATTCCACGAATAATTATAAACAAATAGATGACACCCAGTATGGTGGCGGGGCAGGAATGGTAATGATGGTGGAACCGCTGGATAAATGCATTTCTCAGCTAAAATCAGAGCGAAACTATGATGAAATCATCTATCTGACGCCAGATGGCAAAACACTCAATCAAAAAATAGCCAACAGCCTTTCACTGAAAGAAAATTTGATTTTAATCTGTGGGCATTACAAAGGTATTGACCAGAGAGTGAGGGATTTACATGTAACAATGGAGATTTCCATCGGAGATTTTGTTCTTACAGGAGGAGAACTGGCGGCATGTGTCCTAGTGGATTCTGTGGTCAGACTATTACCAGGTGTTCTGAATGATGAGCAGTCAGCCCTTACGGACAGTTTTCAGGACAATCTTCTTTCGCCACCGATATACACACGCCCAGAAGTTTATAAAGGGCTAGAAGTTCCGAAAGTTCTTTTGAGTGGTAATTTTGCAGCGATAGAGCAGTGGCGACACGAAAAAGCACTAGAAATCACTCAGCAGAAGCGTCCAGACTTATTGGATTAAATAATTTAAATTTTCAAAGGATTTTTGCTAAAAAAATGATACCTTGCGGTATATTTTAGGATAACGATGAAGAGTCATAAAGAACTAGCTGTTTTTTATAATGTGGAAAATCTTTTTCCGCCCGATGAGAAATTTGTAAAAGGGGAGAGTAAAAAATTCTCTGGCCTGAAAAAATGGAATGAATGGCGGTATAAACACAAGTTGCAGAGACTTTCTCATGTCTTTGGACTTATTAAACAGGAAAAAGGTGAGCTTCCTTTCATCATTGGACTAGCGGAAATTGCTGATAATTCAGTATTGGAAGATTTGATTCAGCAGCCTGTTTTTGATGGCAGATATGCTTATGTGCATTATGACTCTTTGGATGAAAGAGGCGTGGATACGGCACTTCTTTATGACAAAACAAAAATAGATATTATAGATTCTGATACGATAAGTTTTATTTTTGAATTCGAAGAAGATGGCGTGGATGGCGTGGATACGACTAGAGATATTCTTCATTGCAAAGTCCGATACAGAGGCGATATTCTCAATATTTTTGTTCTTCATCTACCATCAAAAAGAGATGATGGCATCAATCAGCCCAAAAGGGACTATATCCTAAACGAGGTCAAAGAAAAAACATTGGCTCTTCTCAAAGATAACAGGGAAGCTGTGATACTTTTGGGAGATTTTAATGAAAATCCCTATGCAGAAAATATGAACTTTTTGCTCTATAATGACGGCTCGGAAAAGATTTTAGAAAATCCTTTTTCGAAGTTGTATCATGAGCGTAAGTTTTCCACTTTTTACTCAAAACAAGGACTTTTATTTGACCAAATTATACTTTCTGGGTATTTCTATGGGCAAAATTCTTTATTAAGATTTGAGAAAGCAGAAGTTTTTGCACATAATGACCTCAGAACTAGAGATGGAAAATATCAAGGAAAACCATTCCGTACCTATGCAGGAACGCGGTATTTAGGAGGGTATAGTGACCATTTTCCTGTTTTGGTGGAATTAAAAGTATCAAATCATTAAAAAAACTTCCCAAAAAGAGGAGTAAATAAAACAATAAAAACTAATGGAATTAGGAAAAATACAGACACTAACAGTCTCAGAACGAAATCATCAGGGCGTTTATTTAGAAGATAGAAATAAGGAAAAATGTTTTCTTCCGAAGATTTTTTCTGATGAAAGCTGGAATATGGGTGATGAAGTGGAAGTGTTTGTTTATCAGGATAATAACCAATTACAAGCGACCATAGAAACGCCGTTTTGCCAAGTTGGGGAGTTTGCAGTTATGACCTGCACCCATACCCTTCCGAGTGGGGCTTTTATGGATTGGGGGATTATCAAGGATTTATTTATCCCTTATAAACAGCAGAAAACCAAGATAATAGAAGGGAAAAAATATTTAGTCTATGTCTATATCGATGAAGAAACAGGACTTTTGACAGGGACGACTAAATTTAAAAGAAATCCACAGTATCAGGAACTTCCGTTTAAAAAAGGTGATAAAGTTTCTTTAATCATAGCCAATGAATCTGAACTCGGCTGGAATGTCATCATCAATCAAAAATATATAGGATTGGTTTATTTTTCGGATATTTACAAAAAACTTTATCCATTTTCAGAGGAGGTAGGATACATCAAAAACCTTCGTGAAGATGGGAAAATAGATGTTTCTTTGCAGCCAGAAGGATACCAAAATATGGATGAATTTAAGCAGAAAATATTAGAAAAGCTGGAGCAGGGCTATGGGCTTTTGTATCTTTCTGATGAGTCTTCGCCAGAGGAAATAAAGGCTGAACTGCAAATGAGCAAGAAAAACTTTAAAAAGGCTATCGGAGGGCTTTATAAGGATAAAATCATAGAAATTTTAGATGATAGAATTAAGCTCTTGTAAATATAAATTCGTAAAAAGAATCTTTAATAATGAAAAAAATATTTTATCTAAAAACATGCAGCACCTGCAAGAGAATAATGTCTGAATATGACCTTACAGACTGGGAAATCAGAGAACTGAAATCCGAGAATGTAACCAGCGAAGAACTTCAGGAAATGAACAAAATCGCAGGAAGTTATGAGGCGCTTTTTAGTAAAAAATCTACACAGATAAAGGCAAGAGAAATAGATGTGAAAACGCTGAAAGAAGAGGATTTTAGGGACTTTATTTTAGACCATTATAGTTTTCTGAAGCGTCCTGTTTTTCTTACCGAAAAAGAAATTTTCGTGGGAAGTGAGAAGAAAAATTTAGAAAATCTAAAAATATTCTTCGAAAAGAAAAATGATACAAAATAAAAGTAGAAATACTTCTTTATAACTTTTAATTTAATTAACTTTGTAGAAATTTGTAAAAAATAAATAAAAATGGAAAAACTTTCTGATAGACTCAATAGACTGAGCTATTCTAAGACTTTTGTGATGACTAATAAAGCCAGAGAAATGAAAAGTCAAGGAATAGATGTGATAAGCCTTACACTGGGAGAGCCTGATTTTGATGTTCCAGACAATATCAAACAAGCGGCGATAGATGCTATTCACCAAAACTACAGCCACTATTCGCCTGTTACAGGGTTTTTAGAACTTCGTGAGGCGGTTTGTAAAAAACTAAAAAGAGATAATAATCTTGACTATAAACCAAACCAAATCTGCGTTTCTAACGGAGCGAAACAATCTATTTTCAATGTATTAGCTTCTGTTGTAAATGATGGTGATGAAGTAATTTTACCAACGCCATACTGGGTAAGTTATGATGAAATGGTAAAAATGATGGGCGGTGTTTCTGTTTTTGTCAATACAACGATAGATACAGATTTCAAGATGACAGCGGCTCAGCTGGAAGCAGCGATTACTCCTAAAACTAAGGCATTGCTATTCAGTTCTCCATGTAATCCTTCTGGAAGTTTCTACGAAAGAGAAGAATTGGAAGCTATCGCAAATGTTATCGCAAAATATCCACAAATTACCATTATTTCTGATGAAATCTACGAATTTATCAATTATGGTGGAAAACATACATCTATTGCAGAGTTTCCGCAAGTGTATGAGCAGACTGCTGTAATCAACGGAATGTCAAAGGCTTTCGCGATGACAGGATGGAGAATAGGTTACTCTGCGTGTCCTACTTGGCTTGCTGCCGCTTGTGACAAGGTGCAGGGACAGATGACTTCTGGTGCGAATACCATTGCGCAGAGAGCTTCTATCACAGCATTAGAAACCGATCCTTCTGAATACAAATACATGATTGATAGCTTTGAAAAGAGAAGAGAACTGGTTTTCAATCTTTTAAAAGAAATAAAAGGTTTCAAAATCAACAAACCAAAAGGAGCTTTTTATATGTTCCCAGATATTTCTCACTACATAGGTCAGACTTTGGACGGTGTGAAAATCAATGATTCTGATGATTTTGCGATGTATCTTTTAGAAAAAGCACATGTGGCGACAGTGGGTGGTGTTTCTTTCGGAGATAAAAACTGTATCCGTTTCTCTTACGCAGCTTCAGAAGAGCAGCTGGTAGAGGCTATGAGAAGAATAAAAGAATTATTGAATAAATAAA
>CAUQVP010000024.1:0-20116 GCA_963521545.1 uncultured Flavobacteriaceae bacterium
AAAACCTTAAATTTGGCTTCAAAATTTTAAACAATGAGTAATTTAAAAGGTCTGGGAGTAGCTTTGGTTACGCCATTTAATGAGGATTTATCCATAGATTTTGATTCTTTAACCAAATTAGTAGAATACAACATCGCCAATGGAACGGATTTCCTAGTCGTTCTGGGAACTACGGCGGAAACTGCCACGCTTTCCAAGGCTGAACAGGCACAAGTCATAGAGCATATCGTAAAGGTTAATAACAAAAGACTTCCACTAGTTTTAGGTATCGGAGGGAATAACACTTTGGCTGTTAAAGAACAGATAGAATCTACGGATTTAAGCGACTTTGAAGGTGTTCTTTCCGTTTCGCCATATTACAATAAACCTAATCAGGAAGGGATTTATCAACACTATAAAATGCTGGCTTCCACAGGGAAAAATATCATCATTTACAATGTTCCTGGGCGAACAGGACAAAATATAGATGCCGCAACGACGCTGAGACTTGCCAAAGATTTCCCAAATCTTTTCATGATAAAAGAAGCTTCTCCAAATATCAGCCAATATTTTGATATTTTAAGAAAGAAACCTGCTGGTTTTTCTTTGGTTTCGGGTGATGACGAGTTCACGCTTCCTGTCACTCTGGCTGGTGGAGACGGCGTAATTTCAGTAATTGGACAGGCTTATCCTAAGCTTTTTTCAGACATGATAAAACTAGCCAAAGAAAGCAAAGTAAAAGAAGCTTATGCTATTCACAATCAGCTCGTTGAACTTATAAGACTTATCTTTGCGGAAGGAAACCCTTGTGGCGTGAAAACAGTTTTAGCAGAAATGGGCATTATCAAAAACCACCTAAGACTCCCTCTAATAAAAGCTTCTGAAAATCTGCAAGATAGAATAAAAGCTGAAATGGAAAATTTACAGAATTAAATCTTTTTTGAAGTTAAATTTTAATTTTAAAAACTATTAATTTTAAGAATTTATGTTGTTAAAGTTTTTATTTTTCTTACCCTTGTTTTTCATTGCAAATGGCAAATGCCTTGCACAAGAACAACAAGGGCAGGAAGCGACAGAACAGGAAATAAAGGAAACACAGGAAACCCTCACCATAGAACCCAAACAAGATAGCGTAAACCTCATTGAAAGACCTAAATTCAGACCCAAGGAACTCTATATTCCTGCTGGGCTGATGGCTCTTGGGCTAATCTCCGAAGGAAAAACCAAACAGGAAGTCCACCAGTGGAGAAACAAACAGATTCCTCATTTTAGAAATAAATTTGATGATTATCTCCAGTTTGCTCCTCATGTCGCTGTCTATGGCTTTGAGCTGATGGGAATGAAACCCAAAACAGACTGGAAAAACCGTATAGCCATACATGCCAAAGGACACATCATAACTTTGGGACTGGCACATTTAATGAAAACATTAATCAACAATGAAAGACCCAACGGAGCCCGTATGTCCTTCCCTTCTGGGCATACCGCGTACGCTTTTAGCGGGGCTACTATCCTTGCCATGGAATACAAGGACGAACACCCTTGGGTGCCTTATGCTGCCTATGGTTCGGCTGGTGTGGTGGGAATCATGAGAATAGCGAACAACAGACACTATGTGAGCGATGTCCTATTCGGTGCTGGACTGGGAATTCTCTCCATGAAACTGGCATACTGGACGCATAAATACAAATGGAACAAACCTAAAAAAGAAAAAAAAGACCCTTTCTTGGGCGTGGTTTATTAATTATTTAATAATGAAGATTACAATTTTTGCCAGCTTATTTCTAAGTTCTTTTTTCATGGCTCAGACTAATGATAGTCTGACTGTGGAAACTCCTTTGGACAGCATACAAACTCAGAATATAAAAATTCAAGAAGTAAAAATATCTGAAAACGAGACTTTTATCTATCAAAAGCCAAAAATCTGGGATGTTGTCAATAAAATGCCCAAAAACATCGCAGGAACAGCCACAGATATAGTTTCAAAAAAATACTATCCATACGGACTTGCCGCTTTGGGAAGCACCGCTGCTCTCATTCCTGCTGACCCTTGGGTCATTAGAGAAAGCCGAAATCTTGGCGAAACTCTCGGCATGAATGAAGCCCATACCTACCGCAAACTTGGATTTCTGAAAATAATCCCTGCGGATGTGAACTCTGCGCTGTATTTTATCGGTAATGGAACTACGGTAATTCTCATCAGTGGAGGACTTGCAACCTATGGTTTATTTAAAAATGATTATCGGGCAATCAGCACCTCTATGCAGCTCATAGAAAGCCTTGCGCTGTCAGGAGTTTTTGCTCAATCTATTAAGCGTATCACGGGAAGAGAAAGCCCGTTTATCACTGCTGAACGAAACGGATGGCACAGCCACTGGACTTTTGCGCCGAGTTTTGCAGCATACCAAGGAGATACTCCTAAATATGATGCCATGCCCTCTGGACACCTTACGACTGCCATGGCAGCTCTCACGGTACTCACGGAAAATTACCCAGACAAAAAATGGCTAAAACCTGTGGGATACACTCTTTTAGGACTGATGTCTTTTGAAATGCTCCAAAGCAAGGTTCACTGGGTGTCAGACTATCCTATCGCTATTTTCCTCGGCTACCTTATTGGAAAAAATATTGCCAAAACGAGAATCACGAAAGTGAATAACTCTCCTTTGGCTGAAAACAAGAAAAAATACGACTTACAGCTGTCAGCTGGTTCTCTGTATGGATACCAGACCATAGGCGTGAATATCAAGTTTTAAATTTTAGAATTAAATTAAATATAAAAAAACATCTTACTTTTTTGAGTAAGATGTTTCGTTTTTTATTGTAAAAGACTTTTTAGTATTGTTCTAAGAAGTATTTCAATAAATCTGTTGTAGTGATTACTCCTTTCAGTTCACCATTTTCTACTACTGGTAGAGAGTGGAAACTTTGTTTCGCCAAAATTTCGGTTACATCTCTCACTGTTTGGTCTGGTGACACACCTACTGGATTTTTCGCCATCACCTGCTCTATAGTGTACGCGTTATACACTGTAGTGTCTACTTTTTCCTCATTATCCGACAATTCTGAAAAACTAATTCTCAACAAATCCGAATAACTCAAAATACCTATCAGCTGGTTTCCGCTCACAACAGGTAAGTGTCTGATGTTATGCTCTTTGAAAAGTTTTTCTGCATCAAACAATGTGTTTTTTGTAGTAAGCTTAACTACATCCTTTGTCATAATCTGAGATACTGGAACTCTGTGTTTCATAATAATTTATATTTAAGATTAAACTTCCTTTTTTTCTTTGATAAAGGTACGACTTTATATTTATGCCAAAGAATTTTTTTTAATGACATTTAACATCTTTTGCAAATTTCCTTCTATAAATAGTTTAGAAATTGTATTTTTACAAAAAATTTTGGTTATGAGAAAAATCCAGATGGTTGATTTACAAAGTCAATATTTCAAAATAAAAAACGAAGTAGATAACGCGGTGCTGAATGTCTTCGAGTCGGCAGCTTTTATCAATGGCCCTGAGGTTCAGTCTTTCCAAGCTGAATTAGAAGAATATTTAGGCGTAAAAAATGTGATTCCTTGTGCGAATGGCACGGACGCTCTGCAGATTGCCCTAATGGCGCTTGATTTACAAGAAGGCGATGAAGTGATTACGGCAGATTTCACCTTTGCGGCTACGGTGGAAGTTATCCATTTATTAAAACTAAAAGCTGTTTTGGTGGATGTAGATTATGACAATTTCACTATTGATATTGAGCAACTTAAAAAAGCCATTACGCCTAAAACCAAGGCTATCATGCCAGTGCATCTTTTCGGGCAGTGCGCGAATATGGAGGCTATTTTGAAAATTGCAAAAGAGCATAATCTTTTTGTAATCGAGGATAATGCACAGGCTATCGGTGCTGATTTTATTTTCTCTGATGGAACTCAGAAAAAGGCTGGAACCATAGGAACCATAGGGACTACATCGTTTTTCCCTTCTAAAAATTTAGGTTGTTATGGAGATGGCGGCGCTATTTTTACCAATGATGATGATTTGGCCTATAAAATGAGAGGAATCGTAAATCACGGAATGTACAAAAGATATTATCATGATGAAGTTGGCGTAAACTCTCGATTGGACAGCGTGCAGGCGGCTATTTTGAGAAGAAAACTGCCTCATTTAGAAACCTATAATGAAGCTAGAAGAAAAGCTGCAAACTTCTACGATGAGGCTTTTGCTGGGCATCCGCATTTACTTATCCCAAAAAGAGAGGAAAATTCTACTCATGTTTTTCATCAGTACACGCTGAGAGTTTTAAACGGAAAAAGAAATGAACTACAGGAGTTTCTTGCTTCAAAGGAAATCCCTGCGATGATCTATTATCCTGTGGCGCTTAGAAAACAAAAAGCATACTTCCAAGCGAGTAATGATGTTGATTTTAAAAACACTGACAAGCTTCTAGACCAAGTAATTTCGCTGCCAATGCACACAGAGCTGGACGAGGAGCAGCTGAAATACATTACAGAAAGTGTTTTAGAATTTATGAATAAATAAATTTTAAATATTACTATTATGAGAATATTTTTGTTTTTACTGCTATTTTTCAATTCTTTTGTGTGGGCACAGCAGGAGGGTGACAAATTTTTAATCAATAATGACTATTTGGTTCAGTTTCCCGAATCTGTAAAATACATAAGAACGGATGAAAATTCAGGCGCGTTTTTATTCCATGACAAACAAAATTCAAACATACAAGTTTCCGTTCGCCCTTCTCAGAATATGGAATTCTACAAGGAAGGACTTTCTCAAACTGAATTGTTAGAGGCTTTTTATAAATGGGATTTTGATTTTTGGAAAGGAAACACCATCAATGCTAAAGTTACCGAAATCAGCAAAAAACTATCCGAAGGCTATGTTTTGTGGAGTATTGAACTTGATTATGAATCTCAAAAAATCAATCAAATCATACTTTCTGGCGTAAAGGAAAACAATGTGGTATTTATCTCCATTATCAATCCTAAAATGAAGATGAATGAAAAGAAAAAATTCTTGATAGACTTATACAAAAAAGGAATTTCAAAACATAATTAAGAGTATGACAATACTAGTTACGGGCGGTCTAGGCTACATCGGTTCGCATACCGTGGTGGAGCTTTTAGAAAATGATTTTGATGTGGTTATCGTAGACAACCTCTCTAACACGGACAAAAAAATACTAACTGGAATAGAGCAAATCACAGGAAAAACTCCAGCTTTCTATCCTTTTGATTTAAAAAACCGAAGCCAAATAGCGCAGGTTTTAGATGCTCATAAAATAGATGGCTGTATTCATTTTGCTGCATTCAAGGCCGTGGGAGAAAGCCAAGTAAAGCCTATTGACTACTACGAAAACAATATGTTTTCTCTTATCAATCTTCTGCAGGAATTCAAAGAAAGAAATATTTCTAATTTTATTTTCAGTTCTTCCTGCACCGTTTATGGACAGGCTGACCAAATGCCAATAAACGAAGAAGCACCGATAAAACCTGCCGAATCCGCCTATGGACGAACCAAACAGATGGCAGAAGAGATTTTGAAAGATTTTGCTGCTGCCCACCAAAAGAAAGTATCACTATTAAGGTATTTTAATCCTATTGGTGCTCATCCTTCGGCTAAAATAGGCGAACTTCCTCTCGGAATTCCTAACAATCTCGTTCCCTATGTGACTCAGACAGCAGCAGGAATACGAGAAAAACTAAACATCTGGGGAGATGACTACCCTACTCCTGACGGCACTGCCATCCGCGATTATATCTATGTGATGGATTTAGCCAAAGCCCATGTGAAAGCCTTGCAGAAACTGGCCTCAGAGAAATTAGAAACTTTAGTTGATATTTTCAATCTGGGAACAGGGAAAGGATATTCTGTCCTTGAAATCGTAAAGGCTTTTGAAAAAGCAAATAATCTAGAAATCCCTTACCAAATCTGCGACAGAAGAGCAGGTGACATTACCATCGCCTATGCAGATGCTTCCAAAGCCGAAAAAGAACTTGGCTGGAAGGCGGAAACTCCATTGGAAGAAGCGCTGAGAACCACTTGGCTATGGCAGAAAAATCTGGAACAAGAAAAATAAATTTCAATAAAAAAATCTCTTTCAAATTGAAAGAGATTTTTATTTTTTTTAGAGGAAAACTCCACTACTTTCAGAATTAACTTTTGAATTCAATTTTGCATTTATATCTGCTTTTATTTCAGCTTCTGTAACTCCAAATTCCCTCATAGCATCTTCAATTAAGCTGTCTTCGTTAATTCTATCTGTATAAATATGAACAGGGATTTTAATATCCAATTTTTTATCAAAAGAAGCCGAAGAAAGTTTATCATACTCCAAATTATCTGGTTTTTGGCTGAACTGAGCCAAAACAATTCTCAAATCAAAATTCAGGTATGGTTTTTTCACATCGAAAAATCCTTTCAGTCCTATTTTTTCTGGTCTTATTTTGGCATCACGCTGGCCTCCAAAGCTTTTATAGATATATTTGTTCTCAGGATTAGTATCACGGTATTTATAAGTCATGATTTCCTTATTTGGAACTACTGTCCCGCCACTTATAGCTACTATATTTTCCATTAAAAAGAAGTGCTGATATTGCTTTGCTGCCTCATCAGATGCCAAAACACTGTTGATTCGCTCGCCTTTTTCATTGTAATAGAAAATCTCCAATCCATAGAGAGACAGCCCTCCATCAGCAGACATTACACTAAGGGCAGCAGGATTATCAGCCGATGGAACTATCTGACCGTTTTTATTCTCAAAAAAGAATTTTTGTACAGATTTCAGATATTTCACACCTGGATATTCTGGCGAACCATGAAAATACCCGTGAGAATGCCCTTCTGTAAAACGAAATTCCACCTTACTCCATTTCAGTTCCGTGCTGGACTGCTCTGGTTTTGGCTTTGGTACCACGATATCATCATTCTCCTGACTTCTACAAGCCAAAAGTGAAAAAACAAAAAACACTACTGCTAATACAACTTTGATTGATTTTAAAAAACTTTTCATATTATTAAATTTTTATTTGTTTACTTTATTAAATTATTCTAAAATATTATTGAACTATTTTCACTGGGACTTTCATATCTGTGTCTAAAACAAATGAACCGCTATAATGCAACGCATTGTATTTTCTGGCTCTTCCTGTCTTAGGCTCTAATTTATTTTTAACTAAGAAATGAGCTAATCTTATCCTTAAATCAAAACTCTGAGTTCCCAAACCAGTCGTTTTTATGGTGAAAACTCCTTTCAGTCCGATAGGGTCTACTTCCGTAGGGTTCTGCGTATCCCACGAACGACGACGAAGGCTCACTCCACTCTCTCCCAAAACTCCATTTTCAGGGTCTGTATCCTGATATTCATAGCTTACCAATTTATCCATTTCCGTTTCTTCTATCGACTGTCCGTTTTTGTTTAACTGAAAGAAATGCTGATGAATAGGCGCCATTTCCTGTGAAACGAATTCACTATTAAGCCTTCTTCCGTTGTTATAATACACTATTTCAAGGAGATAGCTGTTTCCTTCTTTCCATTCTACGGCTTCTGTATTGTCAAATTTCAATCCATCTTGGGTCAGCAGCGCCGTTCTTCTTTGCTCCTGTGAGGTCACTGTATTTTTAAATATAAACTCCACTCTATCAGGCATTTCGTGCCCTCTGTCTTTGGTTTCGTCCGTTGGCGCCTGAGGGCTGTCGCTATCTCTGCTACAAGAAGAAATACTGAAAATCGCTAAAAACAGCATTAGCACTGTCAAAATTTTGTTTAGTGAAAACTTATTTTTCATAATGTTAAAATTTATTAGAATTAATGATTATTAAAAATTAAATTGTGTTTTAAATTGAATGTCAATCCCCTTTCCATGAATAAAATACCTCAGTCTATCGGTATAATTTTTATAAAGTGCATTGGTAAGATTTTCCACGCCCAAAAAGAATTTTACACTTTTCTTATTGCTGTATTCCAGCTCGGCTCCTATTTTCAGTCCCAATAAATGGTAGGCATCAGGAGAGTCTGCCACGAGGTCAAAATCAGGATTAAACCTTCTCTGCTTCGCGAAATACTGATGCTCCACTTTTGCATAAAAATTCTTGAAAACAGAAGTCGGAATATTCCATTTTAAACTCTGCGAAAGCTGTAATGGCGGTATCTGTGGAAGATACACCTTCGTGTGCTGGTCATCTGCATAGACCAAAGAAAGATTGGAATGGTATTCTAAATTTTTAGAAATAGGAATTCCCACTGCCAAATCTCCTCCACGAAAAAGAGCATCGCTCTGCACAAACTTAAATAGCGCTGCTGGCCCAGAAAACAGCTCCCTATACTGATGCGTAGGAATACTGTAAATAAAATTATTAATCGGCTGCACGAACGCAGACATTTCCGCAAAAAATCTATTTTTTTTGTAAGACAATTTATTGACGATTTTCAGCCCCCTTTCTGCATTTAGGTTTTTATCTCCCACATAGTAGATGGGAATTCCGTGCTGTTTTCCATTGATATACAGCTCATAAGGCTCTGGCGCACGCCACGCATATCCTGCATGAGCCACATATTCCAGATGGTCAGTAATCTGATAATGAACCCCTCCGCTGTACGAAAAACTTGAAAAATCTCTCTTTCCGCCATAAAGCTGACCAAACATATCGTAACCCAAAGAATTTATCGTTCTAAAATCA
The DNA here is from genome assembly GCA_963521545.1 of uncultured Flavobacteriaceae bacterium. GTDB lineage: Bacteria > Bacteroidota > Bacteroidia > Flavobacteriales > Weeksellaceae > JABCPE02. Next base: position 8,675 of record CAUQVP010000024.1, read on the forward strand.
AAACGCGCTCCCAGCTCTGCCAGCCATTTTCCTCGTTTAAATTCAGAAATGAAAAATCCTGCGTAATTATTCAAAACAAAATTCGGAATCGTAGAAACCACGCCTGTTCCTGGCACATTGAAATTTTCTTTCCTCAAATAACTTACCCCAAACTGAGTTTCCAATCCTCTAAAATGCGTGTTTTTCCAAATCGTTTCCACAAAATGAGAATCAAGTTTGGTATCCTGCGTAGGAATGGTAGTTCTGTCTAACCTTCTGACATCAAACTCTTTTCGATGATTATTTTGATAAGCATAAACCAAATCAAAATGATTATTTGGACTAAGTCTAAATTCTGTTTCACTTTTCAGGAAATAATGAGCCACATTATGCTTTGGAGCTGTAATATCATAGGAAAAACCATATGTCGTAATAGGTCTGCCAAGCTTGAGCCTGCTCTCAAAATCATCTATATTGCTGGACGCCGCACCATAAAAAATCCCTAATTCTGAGTTATATGCACTAAAATACAAATTAGACTTAAATTCATTCTTACGGTATTCCAGCTCTGCAGAATAATTCAGTTCCCGAATTCCTGTATTATTGATATAATAATTTTGAGTTCTATAATCTCCTGCATACTGCGCATTTGCCTGCGCTCTCCATGCCCAGTTTTTCCCCAGCGCCCCTTCCAGATAGCCGCCGCCAGAGACTTTCCCTGAATTAGAATTTCCAGAAAGCATCACTGCACCCGCCAGCTTTTCACTATAATTAAGGTTTTTAGGAGACAGCAGAACCACTCCACCAAGCGCCCCAGCGCCATATCTCACGCTCTGCGCACCCTTTATTATACTGATATTCTGTGGAATACCCATACCGATTTCTGGTGCATGGTCATCAGACCAGTCTTGGCTTTCAAGTTTTATGCCGTTATTTAGAATTAAAATCCTCGTGTTTCCTAAGCCCTCTATTACTGGCTTTGCGACTGTAGCGCCAGCCTGCCGAAGGGTAATTCCAGCCGCTTTGGACAGCACTTCTGAAAGATTTTGACCTATATTTTCCGAAAGATTTTCTTTAGAAAATTTTACAAGATTATCAGCCGATATGTTTTTGTTTACAATTGTAAGCGTGTCAATGTTTTTGAGCTTTATCTCCTGTGAAAAAAGCATATGAAATCCACAGAAAATAATCCCAAATACCAATTTTTGAGTCATATAAAATGATTTAATACAAAAATGTAATAGATAAATTTTAAACCGAAAATGTTTTTTGCTTGAAAAAGGGAATGCTTTGATTTTAAGTAAATCAACTACGATATTGACTTTCATCAAATCAATAAACATTCAATAAAAACTAAGAAAGTACAGGAGGAGCGCGGGATTGCCACAGAAGAATTATCCTCTCTGATACGAAAATTTTATACGATGAAAAATATGAGAAATATTCATTTACATGAATCTCTGTGAGTGGTTTTTCTGGAAGAATATAGAAATAATTCAATGTGCATAAAAACCCACAATCACAGTCGCTTTTGGTCTGTAAATGCGCTTTGTGATAGCAGACTTTATCGCTGCATTCTGCTATTTTTTCTGTTTTCTGATGTGTTTCCTGATGATGCAAACGCACAAACAAGCCCGATACATTCATCACGAAGATGAGTAGCAGCACCGAAGCCAAAAAAGTTTTAATATGTTTTGCAGTTTTTATCATCATTATTTGATAACGGACACAAATATAATCTAAATTTCCGAAAATAAAAATTTATTACTCAAAAATTTGCCAGAAGCCTCCTCTATGCTGTATTCCCCTATTTTAGTCCTTCTAAGCTGGGTAAGATAAGCGCCTACGCCTAGTTCCTGCCCTATATCATGAGCCAGCGAGCGAATATAAGTTCCCTTAGAACAGCCCACTAAAAAACGGACATATGGAAATTCTATCTGAATATCTTTAATGTAGTGAATTGTAGTTTTTCTGGATTTCATCTCTACAGAAGCCCCTGCTCTTGCCAAATCATACGCCCTCTCACCATCTACCTTTATTGCTGAAAAAATAGGCGGTTTCTGAGTGATTTCGCCTAAAAATTTTTGTAAAACTTCTGTCACAAAATCTTCTGTGATGTGGCTGATATCCGTAGGGAGAATTTCTGGTTTTTCGGTGTCGTAAGATTCTGTCTGCACACCGATTTTTATTTCTGTCCAGTATTCTTTCGGTGCATCTTGGATTTCGGATATTTTTTTGGTTGCCCTGCCTGTGCATACCACGAGAAGCCCCGTAGCTTTAGGGTCAAGGGTTCCTGCATGTCCTACTTTTATTTTCTTAAATTTAAACTCTTTTTTTAATTTAAATTTCATTTTATTGACCGCTTGAAACGAAGTCCAATCCAAGGGCTTATCAACCAGAAAAACCTGACCTTCAAGAATTTGCTCCGCAGTCATTTATTATTTGTTTAAATAAAAATAAATCAATAAAACTATTCCGACAATGATTCTATACCAGCCCCAAAACTTAAAGCCATATTTCGCAAGAACATTGATAAAAGTCTTTACCGCTATCATTGCCACGATGAAAGCCACAATGTTTCCGATAATGAAAACCAAAATATTTTCTGTAGAAGCCAAAATCATCTCATATCCTTTTTGGGCGTTAGGTGTTCCCTCGCCCCAAGTCTTGATAAATACAGAATAAAGCGTAACTGCCATCATCGTAGGGACAGCCAAAAAGAAAGAAAACTCCGCAGATGCCTTTCTGCTAAGCCCTTGGCTCATTCCCCCAATAATAGAGGCTGCAGAACGAGATGTCCCTGGCATCATAGCCAAACACTGCCAAAAGCCGATGGTTACAGCTTTTTTAATAGATATACCTTTCTCATCATCAATCTTTTCCTTGTTATCAAACCACTTATCTACAAAGAGTAGAACCACTCCTCCCAAAACCAAAACACAAGAGATAACGATCTGATTACCAAGCACTGCTTCTATTTTATCATCAAATAATTTTCCTAAAACCAAGGCAGGAACAACGGCACAAGCCAGTTTGATATAAAAATTAAAATTAGAAAAGTCAAAAAACTTTTTCCAATACAAAACTACAATGGAAAGAATCGCCCCAAACTGAATGGATACTTGAAACATTTTAAGATATTCCGACTCTTCCATTCCGAGCAAAGCCGCTGTAAATCCCATATGAGCCGTAGAAGAAATCGGAAGATACTCCGTAAGACCCTCTACGATTGCAACAATAATAGCTTTTACTATGTCCATTATTTATTTCTTTTTAGTATAGCAACCACCTGCACCACAAAACCAACAATCACTAGTAAAGGCGCTATTCTGATTCTTACCACAGAAAAAATATCATCATTCCAGTAGTTTGGGTCAAAAGAGCCATCTGGCTTGGTATTTGCTCCATAGCCCATCATTAGGACAAATCCAAAAGCTATAAGCCCCAAACCTATCAGCATCAACTTAAAATTACTCTTACTGAAATAAAATGTGTTTTCTGTAGGAGATGTTTCTGTATTTTTATTTTTGGTTTTCATTATGCTATTTCTCTTTTAAGAATAATATAAATCGTCTGTTTTTGTTTTCAAGAATCTCCATGTCGCAAATACTGTACTGAAAACTGTAATACCAATTCCCACAACTACAACGCCCAATATCAGCCATATGAATTTGTTAGTATCTGGAACAAACTCAGAGCCAATCTGATTTGTAAAGTAATACCACGCTGAGAAAAGGAAAACAAGCCCAATAAACGCTCCTATAGAACCTAAAATAACAGCTTCTTTTATAAATGGTTTCAATATAAATCTTCTTCTCGCTCCCACCAGCTGCATCGTCTTGATAATGAATCTTTTAGAGAAAATTTTAAGACGGATAGAGCTGTTTATAAGCACAATAGCTATGATCAAGAATAATACGGTAAATCCTATAATCCACAGCAAAATTCTATCCAAATTATAATAGACTTCCTGTGTCATTTTGGTGTCATTTTTCACCTCTTTTACTCCTTTTATTCCTTGTAAATGCTTCATTACAGCATTTATAGTATCAGGAGCTACATAGGCTGGCTTTAGGGTAACTTCTACCGATGGAGGGAAAATATTTTCTTCGAAAAGTCCCTCTATATCTATTCCCAGCTGTTTTTTAGCTATTATTTTCGCTTCTTCTTTGGTAATGAATTTTGTCTTTTTTACATATTTCTGTTCAGAAATCAATTTGTATGTTTCCTGCTGATATTCACCTGCTTTTGCGGAATCCTTAGGATCCAAATATTCATCAAAATACACTGCAACGACCAGCTGCTCCTTGATATAGTCAGAATATTTCTGTGCATTTATCAAAATCAACCCAAAAAGTCCAACCAAAAAAAGAACCAATGAGATACTGACAACCACAGTAATATTACTGGAACGAAGCCTTCTTCTATTAAAATCATCTATTGAATGTGCCATTTGATAAATTTTTCGGCTAAAATAGAAAAAATCTCGCTAAATCAAAGTAGGAATGCGAAAAAATTGATGTTAATTATATCATAAATTTTGTTTCAAAAAGCCTTAACTTTGCCGAAAAATTTAGAATTTAATGAGTGTAAAGGCCAAAAAACACCTCGGGCAGCATTTCCTAACCGATGAAAATATCGCAAAAAAAATCGCAAACAGCCTGCAATTCAGCGGGTATGAGAAAGTCTTGGAAGTAGGCCCAGGGATGGGTGTCCTCACCAAATATCTTTTAGAAAAAGAAACCGAAACCTTCGTAGCGGAGATAGATACAGAGTCTATCGCCTACCTCAAAGAGCATTATCCTCAGCTAAAAGAAAATCATTTCGTGGGAGATTTTCTGAAAACAGATTTTTCTAAAATCTTTCCAAATGAGCAGACAGCCGTGATAGGAAATTTCCCTTACAATATTTCTTCGCAGATTTTATTTCACATTATAGAAAACTATCAGCAGATACCAGAAATGGCGGGAATGTTCCAAAAAGAAGTAGCCGAACGAACAGCAGCCGTTCCCAGAACGAAAGATTATGGGATTTTGTCCGTGATGGTTCAGGCTTATTATGATGTCAAATATCTTTTCACGGTTCATGAAAATGTTTTCAACCCGCCACCAAAAGTGAAATCTGGCGTGATTTCATTGCTGAGAAATCCCAAAGAAGGACTTGCAGGAAACGAAACTTTATTCAAAAACATCGTAAAAGCTGGTTTTAACCAAAGAAGAAAAAAACTCAGCAATGCACTAAAAGTTTTAAACATTCCTGAGGGACTTTCTGGTCATAATTTCTTAAATTTGCGGGCGGAAGAACTTTCAGTACAAGACTTCATCTCATTTACCAATGAGTGGAAAGAAAATCTAAAATAGCCCATGCCAAAAGAAGAAAACATCTACCAGCCGCTGCTTTCATACATTGAAGAAAAAAATGCAAAAGCCATTTCGGAAATTATTTCGGAAATGGAGGCGGTGGATATTGCTAATTTATTTGGTATTTTAGATGATTCTCAAAGGGTATTTCTCTACGAACTCATGGACAATGATGTTTCTGCGGAAATGCTTTTGTACATCGATGAAGAAGACCGAAAAGAATTCCTAAAAAATTTCTCCACCAAAGAAATCGCAGAAGAAATCATTGGTGAGATAAATTCCGATGATGCAGCTGACATTATCGCTGAACTTCCTGAACACCAGCAAAATGAAATCATCCAGCATATTGATGATGATGAATTAGCACAGAGCATCGTGGAACTCCTCCGCTATGACGACCATGTAGCGGGAAGTCTCATGGCTACGGAGCTGGTAAAAGTAGACCACAACCTATCCATCATCGCTGCAGTAAGGGAAATGCGCAAACAAGCCGAAGACATGGACGAAGTCTACTCTATCTATGTGGTGGATGAACAGGACAAACTCCTCGGCACCCTTAGTTTAAAAAAACTGCTTACCACCAGCACTTCTTCCAAAGTTTTGGATGTTTATAATTCTAAAATAAGATGTGTGCAGGACAATGAACCTGCCGAAGATGTGGCGCGATACATGCAGAAATACGACCTCTTTGAGGTGCCTGTAATAGATGCTTTGGGGAGATTGGTAGGGAGAATTACCATAGATGATGTCATGGACTTCATCAAAGAAGAAACAGACAAAGACTATCAGCTGGCATCAGGGATTGCTACGGATATTGACTCTACGGACACTATTCTAAACATCACCAAAGCCCGTCTTCCATGGCTGTTCATCGGAATGGTGGGCGGTCTGATAGGTTCACGAGTTTTACAAGGAAACGAAGAAGCCATGAGCCATGTCCCTGCATTGATGTTCTTTGTCCCACTGATAGCGGCTACCGCTGGAAACATCGGTGTACAGGCTTCAGCGATTATCGTGCAAGGGCTTGCCAATAATACTTTGGGACAAAACACATTAAAAACTCTAATGAAAGAAGTAAGCGTAGCTGTGGCTTCGGGAATGATTTTATCACTGATTATTTTGGGATTCAATTTGTTTGTCAATCATCATGATATGATGATTTCCATTACGATTTCAGTTGCCCTGCTTTCTGTCATCATCATCGCTGCGATGATAGGCACCATCGTTCCTATCTTCCTCAATAAAAATAAAATAGACCCAGCTATCGCCACGGGTCCATTCATCACCACTTCCAACGATATCCTTGGTGTGATGGTTTATTTCACGATTGCAAAACTGATATTAGGACTTTAAGAAAATAAGATTAAAAAAACAGCCACAAGTCTAAACTCATGGCTGTCAATTTTTATTTGCTTTTTCTTGTTTGGAAAATATATCCAACTCCGAAATTCACTTGTCCAAAAACAAAATCTTGTTGCGCTTTGTCTGGTCTGTCGTTCAGCGTTGTCTTCACATCAGGCATGTTGATATAGCCGTATTTCGCTTCTACTCTCGCCATTAGATGTTTCCAGAAAACAAAATTCAAACTCGCTCTAGCATCTAGTCCAAATCCTGCCACATGAAAACGGTCGCTTCTCTCATTTCCAAAAAGCTTAACATTAGATTTTGGATATAAAACTCCTAAACCTCCACCGTAAGACCAAGTAATATTAAAATTATTCCCTTGGTAGATTTTATTATATTTCTCAGCTCCGATGTTTACATAGTTAAGCCCATCTGTATGCTCAAATGTCAGGAATTCTCCATCTGTCAAATCCACTTTTCCATCTCTAACCATCGCTGCATAGTGAGGGTCAGAAATTTTTCCAGTAAAATCTGTCGTTTGGTCTTGTTTCATCACATATTTCATATGGTCTAGCGCCAAAACAAGAGCCAAATTATCCTTAATAAAATATCCTATTCTAGCATTAGTCTGAGGAATCGTAACACGAAGCGGATTAAGATAATCATCAAAACTAAAGTCTGTCGGTCTATCCTTAGCTATCATATTATGAAGCGTAAAATCATAGCCATTTCCTCTGAAATGAACATCTGAATTACTATAAATAGCCCTATTCCAGCCCCAATACAAAAATATTGCTCCTTTTCTGTAAGGATTGTAGGCTATTTTGTATACAATAGAAAGGTCTGCTTGTGTCTCTGACACAGGTTTTTCCTGAGCCGAAACAAAATTCATTCCCACCAAAAATGATAATAAAATTCCTGCTTTTTTCATAATCAATTATTATTTTTATCTTTTACTAAGTAATTAAATTTCTTTAAAATTAGAAATCGGTTTAAAGAAATTCGCTTTAAACCGATATTTATATAATTATTAACCCAAATTTATTTTGTCTTTGCAGATTCATCAGCTTTCGCTGGTGTCTTTGCCGCATTGCTTGGTGCAGAAGTCTGAGGCTTCGCATTTGTTGGCACTACTACCGCAGAAGGCTTCGCTGTAAGCACCACACTTAGAAAAATAAGCCCTACCACGACACCACCAAGTGTCCATGTAGCTTTCTCCATGAAATCATTAGTTCTCTGTATCCCAAAAGACGCAGAAGATGCTCCTCCAAAAGTTCCTGAAAGCCCCCCTCCTTTAGGATTTTGAGCTAAAATAATAATAGCTAACAAAATACATGCAATGATGATAGCAACCATCAGTAATATAAATATTGTACTCATTTTATCATCTAAGTTTAGTCGGCAAATATAATAATTTTCTTTAACATGAAAAATAGATTTTACAAAAACTTTCTACATAAACAATAAAATTGTAAATTTGCCTAAATTGTCAAAAAAAATGAATCCACAGAAGATAAAAGAATTAGAACAAAAAATAGGAAACCTATTATATAGGCAGACTGTTGTTTACAATGAAATAAAACAGCTGGAAAATGAATTAGCTGAGTTAAAAAGACAAAACAATTTTTCTTCTGTGTCTGCTGCAAATACAGTAAAATCTCCTGTTGAAAAACCAACTGAGACACCAGCTGAAAAAGCAACTGAAAAACCAGTTATAACAGCGCCTACCGCTCCTAAGCCGCAGATTTCTGCTCCTAAAATAAACCTTCCTAAACAACCATCTGATTTAGAGAAGATTATAGGAGAAAGCTGGATTAACAAAATTGGGATTCTCATTGTGGTAATTGGTGTTGCCATCGGAGCTAAATATTCCATTGAAAATGAACTTATCAGCCCTCTTACACGAATTATACTTGGATACCTGATGGGAATCGGACTGCTTGGTTTTGGAATCAAACTAAAACCAAAATTTGAGGGATACAGTGCAGTTTTGGTAAGTGGAGCCATTTCTATTTTCTATTTTATCACCTATTTTGCATATAGTTTTTACAGCCTCATTCCACAAGTTTTGGCTTTTGTAATGATGCTGATATTCACAGCTTTTACCGTATTTACTGCGATAAAATACAACCGTGTGGTGATTGCCCACATTGGGCTTATAGGGGCTTATGCTGTGCCGTTTCTCCTATCATCAGGCTCTGGAAGAGTGGATATTTTGTTCAGCTATATGCTCATAATCAACCTTGGAATTTTATTTATTTCTATAAAAAAAGACTGGAAATCATTACATTACAGCGCTTTCTTTTTCACTTGGATGATATATGGCTCTTGGTTTGCAGATAAATCTTTTGACTCAGGTCTACAAGGATATGAAGCGCTGGGAATAGGCTTTGCTACGGCATTTTTCTTGGTTTTCTACGGAGTTTCTTTGTTTAATAATATCATTTCAAAAGAAAAATTGGATAAAGTAAATATTATCCTCATTCTATTGAATTCATTTATTTACTTTGGATTTGGATTTGGTATTTTTAATGGGCATAGTGTATTAGATTCCTATTTAGGGCTATTTACATTGTTCAATGCTGTTATTCATTTTGCTGTTTTATTCTTTATCAAATCGAAAAAACTTGCGGATTCCACATTATTCTACTCCACATTAGCAATGGTTTTCACTTTCATTACGATTGCAATACCGATACAGCTGGACGGAAACTGGGTAACGCTTATGTGGACAGCCCAAGGGACTATTTTGTTTTGGCTTGGAAAAACAAAAAAAATATCCATTTACGAAAAAATATCTCTTCCTATACTTGGACTTGCTTTTCTAAGTTTTCTCGAAGACTGGTCTCGTTATCGTTATGCCGTTGATTTGGATATTCATGCTTTCTGGAATATCAACTTCCTGACAGGTGTTTTTGCGGTTTTGGGATATGGCTTTACGGTTTATCTTTCAATAAAACACCCTGATCCAGAAATTGAAAAAAATAGTCCTTTTAATACTATAAAATCTTTCTACCTACCTGTTTTATTAGTATTGACAGCGTATCTCACTTTTAGAAATGAGATTGGATACTTTTTTGATTATTGGTACGAAAGCACATCTCTTAAAGGCAAAGAAATCGGCGAAACAGATGAATTCTCACTTTACAATTATGATATCGAAATTTTTAAAAACATATATCTCCTTGTCTACTCCCTAATATTCTTTGGAGGAATGGCTCTATTGAATTTCTATAAATTCAAGAACAAAATTTTAGGAGTTTCAGCTATTGCTATTGGGCTTTTAGTTTTATTTGCCGCTCAGACTTTTGGAGTAGGAGAATTGGGAGAACTACGCTACTCCTACATCAATGGAAATTCAAACAAATATTTCAATGTTAGTTTTAACTATATCTTAATCCGATACCCACTCTGGAGTAGTATAGCATTTGCACTCTGGGCGATTTTCAAAAATGCTAAAACCCAATTGGAAAATACAAAATTCCATATTTTCCTAGAAGTAGTGATTCATATTTCCATCCTTAATTTCTTGAGCAACGAACTGGTAACTTGGATAGATCTTGCTGGTTATCAAGATGTTTTCAAACTAGGATTGAGTATCCTTTGGAGCGTTTATTCACTTCTTTTGGTTGGTCTTGGAATTTTCCATAAGAAGAAACACCTCAGAATTTTCGCCCTTGTGCTGTTCGGCATCACTTTGGCTAAATTATTCCTATACGACATCTCTAATCTCAGCACGATTTCTAAAACTATCGTATTGATTATCTTAGGGTTACTACTTCTTATCATTTCATTTTTATACAATAAATTTAAAGACAAAATCGGTGATGAAACTAAAAATTAAATCCATATTTTCATTAATTTTCTTGGGAATTTCTGCTTTGGGATTTGCTCAGAAAAATGATTTTTCATTCAAAAGAGCGATAAAACCAAATCCTGACACCGAGTGGAACAAGATAGAAATTCCCTTGCCGATGTATGAAAAATTGAACCAAAATTTTTCTGATATTAGGATTTACCAGCTTTCAGGAAAAGATTCGCTGGAGGTTCCGTATTTGCTGTCCAAAACGCAATTTGCTTCCCTTGAAAATGAAACTACTGAATATATAGGTTTTAAAATCCTAAACCAGACCAAAACTGCTGATGGATACTATTTTACACTGGAAAGTCCCATCACAGCGGAAATAGAGGAAATTGACCTGCATTTTTCTAATCAAAATTTTGATTGGAAAATAACCTTGGAAGGCAGCCACGACCAAAAACAATGGTTTTCTATCCTAGAAAATTACCGAATACTTTCCATACAAAATAGCAAAACTGATTACAATTTCCAGCTGCTGGCTTTTGAAAAAACGAATTATAAATTTTACCGAATTTTCATTCCCAGTAAAGAAACTCCTATTTTGCAAAGGGCTTCTATGCAGGAGAAATTCACACCGAAAATAGAATTTAACAAACTGTTAATCAATAACATAAAACAAACCAACAGCACCAAAGACAAAAACTCTGTCATCACATTTTCCCTGCCACACAAAATCCCCGTCTATTCACTGATTTTAAATATAGAGAAAAACGATGCTTTTTCGCGCCCTATAGAGATTAAATATCTGGTGGACAGCGTAAAAACAGAAAAAGGCTGGGTGAAAAATTATGAAACTTTTTACTACGGAAAAATCATTTACTACGGAGCAAAGGATTTAGATTTTTCATTTTCAAATAATGATGTGATATGGGCAAAGGATTTCCAAATTATCATTGA
>CAUQVP010000025.1:0-19125 GCA_963521545.1 uncultured Flavobacteriaceae bacterium
AGCCATTTCGCAAAGGAACTTGCGCCCTTTCGCCTATGAGCTTAATCCCGCGAAAGTCCTGTAAACCCTCTTCAGTAAGTCCGAAAGGGGATACACTAAGGTTTTGAGTTGCCGTGAGCACCTCTTGTAAAGTGGGATAAATATCCCATCGCTTTTTGAGTTTTATTGATATTGCCATGAGGGTAATTTACTTGTTTGGAACAAAGATAGTGAATAAAGGGATATGAGTTGCTCATACTTATACGCCTTTATATAATCTCGCACAAAAGCATCTAATAGTTCATTTTTAGAATTTATACTTATTTCTTCAAGTGTTTCAACAAAATATGCCGCATTGCATCAGAGAAAAGAGCGGTGGATAAATGTCCCGTGTTCCAAATTTCCACTTCCATATTTCCATAAGCGGGAGCGTGCTGGTAAAGTGGTAAAAACAGATCGTAGCGAGCCATGACTGGAAATACATTTGGAGATTGATTTTCTTGCCATTGGGCAGAGAAATTCAAGTGATGTGTAATGATTTTGTTTCGTTCACTTTCAGTAATATTTTTCTTCTGGAAAATAAAAAACTTTTCGTGCGCTACTGTTCCTACTATCGGCACATAAAAATCCGCTGAATTATACGCTACCCGATGCCTATTTGTAATCACAGCTCCCAAACTGAATCCACCGATTTCGATAGTCTGTACTCCTTTTTGTCGTAAAGTGTGAATCAGCTTTTCGGTCAATTTCACACTTGTTGCCATCGTTGCCATAAAGGTCGATAGGTCAGCTGTACCTTGTTTCAAAGCCCCCTTTTGCTTGTGAAAAGGAGTTCGAACTACAATCAAGTTTATATCCAAATCGTTGAGTATCTCTTTTTTGAAAATGTTAGAAAAAATCCAGTAAAAAGGATATTCCGATGCTCCGTGATGGAAAATGAGTGTGTTGGAAGTATTTGAATTCCATTTGTATACTAAAAATGCGGGATCTAAGACACCTGCTTTGGTAGAAGCTTTTACCTCGTATAATCCTTCTCTGTTCCAATCGGGAATTTCTAAATTTATGGCCTCTAAGTGTTCTGTAAAATCGGCTGTTTCCACTCCATTAGGAAAATAAACAGGTTCGGAATAAGCTATTTTGTCTACTAAAAAATTTAGATTAAAAGCAGGAATTTCTTTTTTAATCGAAGAATCCGATGCTTGTATGAAAGCTTTATCTATTTTTTCGTAAGACGGATTTCGAAACAGCCACAAAAGACTGATTGCTAAGCAAATAATAATTGATAACAAAAATAAATATATCATCTTTTTGATTTTCATTCTAACCTTTTTTATACCAATCTATATATCTACAAAATCCATAAATTCATACTTTTTTGTCTAAATAAAATAATTTATTCAATTAAAGATAAAGGCTCAAAAGTGGGTAATAATGGCTCGGTATGGAATTTTAATATTGATTTGTAAGTGGTTTCGCTGGTCAGATTGGTGATGAATTCCTGAAAATTATTCCCTGCAAAATAGATTCCCACAGGAAAATCCACGAGGTAAATAGGATATTCGCCATTTTGAGATTTCCTAATATCCCAAAATACAACCTCGCCGTTTTCACTTGCCATAAAGGGCTGGGCATTCGCAAGCAGCTCCATTTCTTCCTCTTCACCAAATATGGTCAAATCTACATATTCCTGAAAAATATTCTTCCAATAAGTGTTACGATGTTCCAAAGCATCACAAAAAGGGCTGTTCACTCCCATAGGAATATAACTGAGAAAAAGTCCCAAGAGCCGCCCAAAACCCACTTCTCTCGTAAATTCAAGATAGGAAGGAGGCAGTTCCCAGTCGTTACTAATCCGAGTAATATTGCTGGACAGCGTTCGCTCTCCTTCTTTTATAGTCAAAAGTTCTTGATACATATGATGATTTTAAGATGAAAAACCCTCTACCAGCACCCTTGGTCAGCCACGCTTTTGTGCTCGTTTATTAAATCAATAAGCTTTACAAAATGCTGAAATGCGGTCTCTGATAGGTTCTTGTTGGAAGGAACAGCATCGAACGAATACACTGGAGAAGCCCACTCAGCACCGATGACTTCAAAGGTTTCTTGCAAAGGAATAAGGTAGGTTTCCACCGTTTTGTTCGGTGGTGAATATCGTTCTCTTGAGCCGCCTATGGTCACGGAAGCGATTATCGCCTTATCTTTGAATTTACCCGAAAGCCTATTACCTTTGAAATAGTCATACAATACATCATCTATCCATTTCTTGAGAAGTGCTGGCGTTCCGTACCAATACAAAGGAAACTGCAAGATGATGAAATCCGCGTTTTTTATGGCTTCTTGTTCCGCTTTTACATTGATTTGATAGTTGGGATAGAGTTTGTCCAAACGGCGGATGCTGATTTGTTTTCCGAAGTGTTTTTCTAATTCTTTCAAAATAGCTTTATTGGCCTTTGATTTTTCTAAATTAGGATGTCCAGAAATGACCAAAATCTTACTTTCTGATGAAAAAATCTTATCTGTTGTTCTTGGCTGTGAGGACAAATCAACCGAAAATCCTACAAAAAACAATACCAGAAAAATATTTTTAAAAAGTTTCATAATGATAGTTTTTAGAAATAAAGGATAAATATAAGAAACGCTTCGGAGATTTTTTACAACTTTTGAAAAAATAAATCAAATGTTGATTTTATCAATGTTGAAAAGCTTATAGACCATTTCTTTCAGCAGTTCGTTTTCTTCGGTTTGGTTGGTGCCGAGTCCTTTTCCTTTCAGGTCAAATTCTCTAAGAATGGAGATGGCTCTGGTAGCGTGTTTAAGTGGATAAAACTTCGCCGCTTCAGCAAAATCCTTCACGAAATAAGGGTTTATTTTTAGTTCAGAAGCTATCACCTGTGGAGATTGTCCCGCCAAAGTGTGGTATAAAACAATGTTGGAAAAAAAGTTGTACAAATTCCCTATTGTAAGCACCAGTGGATTGGTTTTAGGGTTTTTGCCCATATAATAAACGATTTTGAATGCTGCCGAACTATTTTTAGTCCCGAGAGCCTTCTGCAGCTCAAAAACATTGTATTCCTTACTGATTCCTATATGTCTTTCGATGAGTTTTTCATCTAAAATTTCATTTTCTTTTAAAATGAGTTTTAGTTTTTGTAGCTCGTTGGTTATTCTGGACAAATCATTTCCTAAATATTCAGCTAAAAGCGAAGGAATATTTGGAGCAGTTTTAATGTCAAGGGAAGCGCACTCCTGCTGAATCCATTTTGAAAGGTTGTAGTCTTTCACAGGCTCGCTGTAGTGGAGCATTTTCGCGTGTTCTAATGCCTTTGCGAATCTCTTACGAGAGTCTATTTTCTTTTGTTTGTGAGCGAAAATAAGTATCGTGGAGGGAACGGGATTTTCTATATATCTCAAAAAAATATCCTGCTCTTCTTCATTTAGCTTTAAATCTTGGGCTTCTTTTACGATAATCACTTGATAATCACCCATCATAGGATATTGGTCGGCCAAAGAAAGTATTTCTGCATAGGAAGAATCCTTTCCGTAGACAATCATCTGGTTGAAAGCCTTTTCTTCCTCCGTAAGAATGCCGTTTTCAAGGAGTTTCACGGCAAGGTCTATGTAGTAAGGTTCTTCTCCGTGGAAAAAATAAATAGGAGAAAATTCTTTATTTTTAATATTTTTGGAAATAATTTCTAAATCTTTCATAATATGGAATTACCAAGGCTCAATTTTGAGCAGGATTTTGATTTTAAAATAAAGCAGGACAAAGATACATTTTTTATTTATGATTTGGTTCGCAGAACTTATTTAGTTCTTACTCCAGAGGAGTGGGTGCGGCAGCACTGGGTGCATTATTTTCATTTCATAAAGGGCAAAAGCCTCTCTTCGCTCATCATGGAACGAAAAATAGAACTAAACGGCACCACCAAAAGGATAGATTTACTTGTAACGGAAAAAACCGAACCGCAGATATTATTAGAATGCAAAGCCCCTCATATAGCCCTTACCGAGAGCGTTTTCGAGCAGGCAGCGAGATATAATACCATAATTTCTGCTCCACAGATTATCCTAAGCAATGGGCTTCAGCATATTTATGCAAGGCTGGAGCAGGGGCAGTATTTTTTTGAAAAACAATAAAAACATTATTGAATACCTCTAAAAATTTTCCATCTCAAAACCGCATCCAGACAAAGACATCCCAGCGCCATCCACAGAAAAACTCTGAAAAACTCTGTGTATTCGTAGTTTTTCTTTCCTTTGATTTTTGTTTTTTCTAACTGGTTGATTTCCTTATATATATATTCTAAACTCTCGCTAGAATCGGCACGGAAGTATTTTCCGCCTGTATTTTCTGCAATAGAATTGAGCAAATGCTCATCTATTTCCACTTTTTGAGGAACGAAATATACATCCCCAAAACCATCAACAGCGGGAGATTCTGCGTATCCATCCGTCCCAATACCGATGGTGTAGACTTTTATCCCATTATTTCTAGCCAAATCGCTGGCTACCTCGGCAGGCATTGCGTTTCTTGTGGTGTTCATTCCATCGGTCATCAAGATGATTACTTTGCTCTTGGATTGACTTTTTATTAGGTGTTTGGTAGCTACTGCTAGTCCTTCACCTATGGCAGTTCCGTGGGCTACATCGCCAGGCTGCATTTCTTCTATTTCGGTAGAAATCACCTCGTGGTCGGTCGTCAGCGGCACTCTCATAAAGGCTTCCGCGGCGTAGATGACCAACCCAAGTCTGTCATTTTCCCTTTGGGAAACGAAATCTTGAGAAAGTTTTTTCAGCACAGTCAGTCGGTCTGGGCTAAAATCCCTTGCCAGCATACTGAGCGAAATATCCACCGCTAAAACGATGTCAATGCCCTGTTCATAGTTGTTTTTAATGGTGTAGGTGCGAGGTCTTGCCAGTGCAATAATCAGGGCAGAGAGAATAAAATATTTGGATAAAGTGAGGATTTTATTTACCCAAAAATAGCCATTGCCCATTTGTATATTTTGGGTAGATGGTATGAGGATTCCTTTTTGTTTTCTTTTCTTTAAATCCTTGATAATTAAAGGAATAAATAATAAAAACAAAGCCAAAAACCACGGGCTATGAAACTCAAAATTAAACATTGTCTATATCAGTTTTAAGGTTAAAATGAGTAGAATGTATAATGTTTTTTATTGAGTCAAAATCACTTTCCATCGTATTTTTTTCAGGAATAGTTTTCGCGAATTTTACTAAATCTCCACGAGTCAGCACTTTTTCAAAGACTTCTATCTCTTCATCTGAAATATAATGTTTGCTTTTCATTAAATCTATCAAATCTTCTGTGAGCAGAATGTCAGCAGGAATGTTTTTATTATCAGCAAGATAGCCTCTGCAGATTTCTATCAGTTCCACATAGAAAAGTCGGTATTCGTTTTTCTCTATCAGTTTTTTGTTTTTTAGCTGTTCTAATTTTTTCAGTGTTTTCAAAGCTGGATTTTCTACACGCAGATTTTTGACTTTTCTATTTAAAATAAATAAAAAGACAAATCCTAAAACCCCTAAAATAACAAGTCCGCCGAAGAAATAGTTTTTATACATTTCCCAATAGTCTGAAAGAGAGAATTTTACCTCTTCGTTTGGCATGATGTCGTTGATTTCCTCGCCCTGCTGGGTAGGATTGATAACCTCTATTTCATAAGGTGTGGTACGGTGGATTTCCTCGCCGATTTTAAATTCCAAAGCAGGAATGCTGTGTTTTCCTTCCTCGTAAATCGTAAATTCTATAATTCGTTCGTAGCTGTTTGGGTTTTCGGAAATGCTGTCTTTCGTTTCCTCAAAACTAAACGGCAAAAGCCCATTTTTCGGAGCGGAAATTACATTTTTTTGATTTAGATTTTCTATTTTAACTTTGAAAACAGCCGTTTCGCCGAGTTCTATTTTTTGTTTATCCAAACTCGTAGAAAGCTGCTGCGCAAATCCGAATGTGGTTCCGAAAAAGAAAAGTAAAAAATATTTTTTCATCTTTTATCTATGGCGACTAAAATAGTTTAAATGCCTTCTTTTATTGATTTTTTTGTTATTTTTTGAAATATTTTCTTAGTTCTTTCACATACTCATCGCCTGTTTTTAGGCTGATGAATCCTGCTGAAGCACTCTCGAAAATTTCCTTTGTTTTTTGTTCTTTTTTTATTTGATTTTCTCTAAAATTTTCCTGCCATCTGCGGTCAGATGTATTTACCCAAATCTGCTTTCCCGTTTCGCTGTCGGAGAGGAGAGCATAGCCGATATCAGGAATTTCGCTGTCTTTTTCATCAGAGATTTTCAGCCCTAAAATTTGGTGTTTTTTAGAAGCGGTTTTCAGTATTTTTTCTTGAAAATCATCATTAAAATCCGATAAAACGAAAAGAAAAGATTTCTTTTTAAAAACATTCATCATATATTCCAGAGCCTTGTCCAAGTGGGTTTCAGAGGCGATGTAATCAGATGAAATGATGTCAGAAATCATAGCCAAAAGGTGTTTTTTCCCTTTTTGTGGCGGGACGACTTTATAGACTTTATCCGCAAAGAGAATGAGTCCTACTTTGTCATTATTTTTCAGTGCCGAAAAGCCTATACTTGCGCAGATTTCGGCTACGAATTCCTTTTTTAGCGAAATTTTCGTTCCATAGTCCATAGATGCCGATATATCCACTAAGAGCATTATGGTCAGCTCCCGCTCTTCCTCCATCACTTTCACAAAAGGCTGTTGGAAACGAGCCGTTTTGTTCCAGTCTATTCTGCGAATTTCATCGCCGAACTGGTAGGGTCTTATCTCGGCAAAAGTCATTCCCTGTCCCTTGAATGCAGAGTGATACGCACCCATGAGGGAGGCATCAGTCTCCCTGCGGGAACGGATTTCTATTTGTTTTACTTTTTTTATAATATCTTTGATGTCCAGTCTGCTCATTATTTTGAAAGATGATAATGTCTTAGCTGATGTTCCTTCTGGCGTGCATTACTGAAACAAGACACTCGTTTTAGATAGCCTATCACTCTGGTAGCGTGGTCTATATCCTTGGAATGGCAGCTGCTGCACTCATACAGAGTTCGTTTGTCTATGTGGTCACAGTCGTTACAGATAGTGATACGAATGTTGAAACAAAAATAATTACACCCTGCTAATGCTGTGGCATTCAGTAATTTGAGGAAACCTTCTTTATTCGGCGTTTCTTCTAAATTGAGATGAAGAGCCGAGCCGCCATCCAGATATTGGATGATTTCTTTTCCGTGAAGAATGATTTTATCTAAAACATTAATTTTCTCGTTTTCAACAGGGTAGAAGTAGGAGTTATAGCACTCACGAGGCGAGAACAAGCCATCTTTTTTGTCCCAAATAGCATTTTTCACACCGAGGTTTTCTGCTGGAACAAATTCTGTGTTGAACATATAGCCGTAGAGCTGTTTTGCTTTTTTGTTTTCTTCGTAAATGATTTTAAGATAATGACTTACGAAATTTTTATAATCCGTATTGTTGCTTGCCTCTATGCCCAGATATTCAGCGGCTTCCACCATTCCATTGATTCCGATGGTCA
Organism: uncultured Flavobacteriaceae bacterium; assembly: GCA_963521545.1. Classification (GTDB taxonomy): domain Bacteria; phylum Bacteroidota; class Bacteroidia; order Flavobacteriales; family Weeksellaceae; genus JABCPE02. Next base: position 7,536 of record CAUQVP010000025.1, read on the forward strand.
AAAATTGTTTATCCAAAGAGATAAAACCAGCATCATACACAGGCAGAAGTCCTGCAGCCTTGTATTCTTCTACTAATTTTCGGAAAGCAACTTGGTATTTATGAATTTTTTGAATTTCTTTAGTAATGTCTTTCTTTTGCTGAATTAGTCTATTGATATTCAGTGTAATAACATTGATAGAGCCTGTTGCCACGCCGCCAGCACCGAGCGAGTAGCTGAAGGTATTATCACTGATTTCGTTGCGCAGTCGGCAGCAGGAAGCTAGGCTGTCCGCACTCTCAGACTGATAAATGAAGAAAGAATTTCCCTCGCTGAGTTCTTCGGCGCACATTCCCGCAAAATCAACATCCACGGGCTTGGTTCCATCTGTGAGCATAGCTGCGGTAACTACAGGGAAAGTCAAAATGGCTTTGGTTCTTTCAGCATTAAACCACTTCATAAAGAATTTTTGGAAACGAGAAAATCGCTCCCAGTCAGGGCGGGTCATATCAGGAAAGACAAAATCGCCAAACATGCTTTCAAAATAAGGCTTGTCATAAAGCGAGATATTCCAGAATACAGACTGATATCCACGCGCTGCCGCAGGCTGATTGATTGCATAGACCACATGCTGTAAGTGGTTTTCTATGGTTTTGGTATTGGTTTCTAAATAATTTTCGCCAAAATCTTTCGCTGCAAAGTGGTCAAAATAAAGCAAAAACTCTACCGTTGCCAAAGCTCCTGCAAACTGCGAACTTACCGCAAAAACTAAATTCACAAACTCACCGCAGAAACTCTCCAAATGCTTTGGTGCTCTACTTTCTCCGCCTATTTTCAGAAGTCCATCAAGCAGAAAAGGATACATGCTGATGGACACGCAGTAGGGCTTCAGAGAGGTCTCATCATGGACATAGATTTCGTGGTTTTCTATCTGGCGAACATACTCATTTGCAGTCTCTTCATCGAAAATATCTGCGATTTTTCTGCGCACCAGCTCGCGGTTGATTTGGATATTGATGTCCTTGTTGATTTCAGCCTCCATGGTTGCGATGTTTTTGGAGGTTACATTTGCGTTTGCATCCACAGAAGAAGCCGATGCGGCATTACCAGCTTTGATGTAATTTTGTATAAAATCAATTTTTTCATTGATTTGTGAAGGTGTTAGACGAATCATGGTGTTAATTTTTAATGTTTTACAAAATAATGGTTTAGTAGTTTATTAGTTTTTACCTCTATAAATTTTTGATTGGTTTCAGGGCTGTCCAATCCGCCCAATTCCGCTATCCAAGGCCCTGTTTTCAGCCAAGTGAGATGGTTTTTAATCTCATCAGAAATATCTTCCATTCCTGTGTAAAGACAGGTGTTTAGTCCGTTGTCTTCGGCTGTTTTTAGTTTGTTTATCAAATCTTCTTCTTCCCATTCGCCTCCCATAAAGAGGACACAGGAAATCATACTTTTATATTTGTTTAATAAATCTGCAAAAAGCTCATCGGTCAAAATTTCTCCGCTTCCGTTTTTCCATAAAAATGGCGAGTGACAGCCTTCGCACCGCAGAGGACAGCCTGTGATGCTGAAACAAAGGCTGATTTGCCCAGGAACTTCCTGCAGCACGACTTGTATGTCATGATAGCGGAGCATTTTCCATTAAGGAGCTTGTATTTTGCTCAAAATTTTATCTATAATATTTTCAGGGCTGATGTTTTCGGCTTCAGCCTCGAAGGTAAGCCCTATACGATGACGGAGAATATCTTTTGCGATGCTTTTTACATCTTCTGGAATCACGAAAGCCCTGTTTTTAAGAAATGCCACAGCACGAGAGGCAATAGCCAAGTTGATAGAAGCCCTCGGTGAAACACCAAAACTGATGTAATCTTTCAACTCCGCAAGTCCGTATTGCTCAGGATAACGGGTCGCAAAAACCATATCAAGAATATATTTTTCTATTTTTTCATCAAGGTAAATCTGGTTGATGAGTTCCTTTGCTTCTGAGATGTTTTCCAGCGAAATTACTGGTTTTATCTTCGGCTGGTGGGCTGTAGCTACCATGCGCATTACCTTTCGCTCATCTTCAAAAGAAGGATAGTCTATCTTGCATTTCAGCATAAAACGGTCGCTCTGCGCTTCTGGCAGGAGGTAAGTTCCTTCTTGGTCTATCGGGTTTTGAGTTGCTAAAACCAAGAAAGGTTTTGGCAGCGGCATGGTCTCATCGCCTATGGTTACTTGTTTTTCCTGCATGGCTTCCAAGAGGGCGGACTGCACTTTGGAAGGCGCACGATTGATTTCATCCGCTAAAACGAAATTAGCGAAAATAGGCCCTTTTTTGACCAAAAAATCATTTTCTTTCACATTATAAATCATCGTCCCGATGACATCCGCAGGCAGCAAATCGGGAGTAAATTGTATTCTGGAAAATTCTCCACTTACAGCCTCGGAAAGGGTCTTGATAGCCAAGGTTTTTGCCAGTCCGGGAACTCCTTCCAGTAGGATGTGTCCATTTCCGAGAAGTCCTATGAGGAGGCGCTCTACCATGTATTCCTGTCCGATGATGGCTTTATTGATTTCTTCCTTTAAAAGGGAGAAATGATGGTTCTGAACTTGTATTTTTTCAGTTAATATTTTTATTTCTTCGGCTTGATGTAATTCTGACATAATTGTTAAAATGAGTGGGTAAATTTCTAACAAAAATGTTTAATAATCAAAAAATAAGTATTAAAGTTTGTTAAAAAACGAATCTAGCCGACTCAATTTTGTTTAATCCAATTAAATAGATTATTTTTGGATTTTTAAACAGAAAAATAGAAGATGGATTATCACTTTGTGGCGCATCAGCAGATAAGGGAAAAACTGCGAAAGGTTCTTTTTTAAGTATTAATTGCTGAACAGACGAATAAAAGTTTATTTATTTTCTGCTTTCACTTATTTTTCAGGCTTTTCAAGGTAACTTATTGGTGTTTATCCTTTTTTATGAAGTTTTTTATTTAAATGCGACAGCAACTTTGCAACTTGGTTGCATTCTCTTTTATTTACTTTTGCATCGAAATTAGTAACAAATCTAAAAAACAATGAAAAAGAAACTAATAAGAATCGGTCTAACCTCTGTGCTGTTACTAGTAGCATGGTTAACAGAGCGTAACTGTAATCTACCGATATGGCAAATACTCATCATTTATCTTATTCCATATTTACTTATCAGCTACGATGTATTACACGAAGCTGTAGAAGGAATTATGGAGGGCGACCCTTTTGATGAGAATTTTCTTATGGCTGTTGCCACAATAGGAGCTTTCGTTGTGGGCTTTTTACCCAATGGCGAGCCTCAATTCTTAGAAGGTGTCTTCGTAATGTTATTCTTCCAAATTGGCGAATTGTTTGAACATTATGCTAAAGATAAAACTCGTGACTCCATTTCAGATCTAATGGATATACATCCAGACACAGCTAACGTTTTAAGAAATGGCGAATCAATCGTGGTAAATCCTTCTACTATTGCTGTTGGAGAAGTAGTTGTTATCAAACCAGGCGAAAAAATTCCGCTTGACGGAGAAGTAATTGAAGGTAGTTCAAGTTTAAATACGGTAGCACTAACAGGAGAAAGTGTTCCCAAGGATGTAGCATTTGGGGATACTGTCATATCTGGTTGCGTAAATATATCAGGAGTATTGAAGGTGAAAGTGAATAAAACTTTCAGCAATTCTACTGCATCCAAAATTTTAAATTTAGTAGAAGAAGCAAGCGAAAGCAAATCAAAAAGCGAATCTTTCATTCGTCGATTTGCACGAATTTACACACCTATAGTAGTTATTTCTGCTCTCTTTTTAGCGTTTATTCCGCCATTTTTTGCTGCAAGCTATACTGATGCTTTATTTACTTGGCTTTATCGTGCACTTACATTTCTTATTGTAAGTTGTCCATGTGCTTTAGTGATTTCCATCCCTTTATCGTTCTTCTGTGGTATTGGTGGCGCTGGACATGTTGGTATTCTTATAAAAGGAGGCAACTATATGGAAGCATTAGCACGCATCAAAACAATTGTATTCGACAAAACAGGCACACTAACCCGTGGTGTTTTTGAGGTGGAATCCATTCATCCAAATAATATTTCAGAACAGGAACTCTTGCATCTTGCAGCCCATGTAGAGCAATATTCTACTCACCCCATTGCTACTGCATTATGTAATGCCTACAAAGACAACTCTTGTGATTGTAAAGTTGAAAACATAAAAGAGATTGCCGGTCAAGGTATTTCTGCCGAAATCAACGGCAAAAACATATGTGTAGGAAATGAAAAAATGATGAAATCAATTGGAGCAGAAATAGCAAATTGCGACAAATGTAATCACTTCAAAGGTACCATAATATATGTTGGGATAGACGGAGTATATGCTGGGCACATCATCATATCCGACCAAATAAAAACTGATTCTGCACACGCTATTACATCATTAAAGAAAGTGGGAATAGAAAAAACTGTAATGTTAACAGGTGACCACAAAGAGGTTGCAAACTTTGTATCTGAGCAATTAGGTATAGATGAGCATTATAGTGAACTAATGCCTGCCGATAAAGTTGAACATGTTGAACGCCTGCTTAACGAAAAATCGGCAAACAACACGCTTGCTTTTGTTGGCGATGGAATAAACGATGCTCCAGTATTAGCTCGAGCAGATATTGGCATAGCCATGGGAGCACTTGGAAGTGATGCAGCCATAGAAGCTGCAGATGTAGTTTTAATGGACGACAAACCTTCCAAAATTGTCAAAGCCATCGTTATTTCTCGTCGAACAATAGGCATTGCGCGCCAAAATGCAATATTTGCTATTGGCGTTAAGGTTGCAGTACTTGCACTTTCCACCATTGGTATAGTAACAATGGGAATGGCAGTTTTTGCCGATGTAGGTGTTATGGTATTTGCCGTTTTAAATGCCACACGAGCTTTAAAGGTAAAATAAGTATATTCTTTTAACGCCACAAAAAGAATATGCCAATACAAAAAACAATATAATATATAAAATCAAAATCAAAAGCGAATGCCTTCATATTGCAATTTATGCTTTATGGGGGCATTTTTTGTGCTTTAAAATCGCTTTATTCAATTTAAATAAGTACTTTTGCAAAAAATAAATAGACTTAATAAATGGTTATAACAATTTCAAAAAGGGTACTTTATCGAGAAACTTTAGATTACATCATGATTGCTATCGGGTGTATCTATACAGCATTGGTTGGACCATATTTTTACTTCCAAACGACATTAGTACGGGTGGTGTAGCAGGTTTATCATCTATTGTGTTTTGGGCATTCAATATTAAAGTTTCATATACCTACTTTTCTTTTGGAAACGCCTTTTGATGCTATTTTTGTGGTTCCAGATGGACTTAATAATCATATTTTTTGGAATATAGCCCATTGTGTTGCCACGCAGCAGCTTTTACATTATTACCTTACAGGAAATGATTTTAGAGTAGACCAAAAATGGGTAGAACTCTATAAAAAGGGAACTTTTCCGTGTTTTGATGAAGAGGAGGAATATGTAGAAAATTTGGCTTTTATATTAAAAGAAACTTCCAAACTGCTGGCTTCTGATTATGATGAAGGATATTTTGCTGAGTATAAAACTTATTCCACAAGTTTTAGATTAGAGTTGAAAAATATTGAAAATGCCATTATTTATAATAATATACATGAAGGGATTCATCTCGGACATGTTATGGCTCAAAGAAAAATTTTATTAGGATAAAGAAAAATGACAGATAGAAATCAAGATAAAAAAGACGACTTTATATTCGGTCTGCGACCAGTGATAGAGGCCATAGAGGCAGGAAAAACCATTGATAAAATTTTTATCCAAAATGGACTGCAGGGCGACATCATCGCAGAGCTGAAAAAACTCCTTTCAAAGCATGGAATTAGGGCAAATTATGTTCCAGTGGAGAAGCTGAACCGCTTTACCCGAAAAAATCATCAGGGCGTGGTGGCTTTCATCTCGGATGTTGCTTTTTATAAGGTGGAAGATGTTGTTCCACAGCTTTTTGAAGAGGGAAAAGTTCCGTTTTTATTGATTTTGGATAGATTGACCGATGTGCGAAACTTTGGGGCGATATGCAGAACTGCTGAATGCGTGGGCGTAGATGCTGTAATTATCCCAGATAAAGGGGCGGCGCCTATCAATTCTGATGCGATGAAAACTTCGGCAGGGGCTATTTATAATATTAAAATATGTAAAGAGAAAAACCTTGCCCATACGGTGGATTACCTTCAGCAGTCCGGAATATTGGTTTATGCCTCTACGGAAAAGGCACAGAAATTGCTCTACGAGGTTGATTTTCGTGAGCCATGTGCCATCGTGATGGGGAATGAGGAAACAGGAATTTCTAAAGAAGTTCTCCATCACTCCGATGAAAAAATAAAACTCCCAATGCAGGGAAAAACCCAGTCGCTCAATGTATCCGTGGCTTGTGGAGCGGTGCTTTATGAAGCGGTAAGACAGAGATTAAGTTAAGCTTTAAAATAATAATTATAAAATGATAAAGAGAATTTTAGCAATAGGAATCATAGGAATGACCCTTGCAGCGTGTAGTCAAGATAAAAAGACAACCGAAAATACAGATAAAAAACAAGCTGCAACTACTGAAAACGCAGGAACTACTACTACAGAAGAAGAAAAAGCTGCGCCAGTGGTAATGGCGATTTCGGATAGTGCGGGAGTTTATACACAGAAATTTATTTTGGAGAAAGGGAAAACTTATCCATTTTCTTCAACACAGAAAGAAATCCAAACCATCAAAGACCACAATGGAAAATCCATGAGCGGAACGCAGGAAGTAGTGGATGAGAGAAATGTAGTGGTAGAAAACTTTGAAAACGGTGTTTATGAACTGACTTTGAATATTGTAGGAAAGAAAATGTCTTCTACAGCTGAAGGAAAAACAGTAGTAGTAGATACCAAAGCAGCGGCGCCGAAGGAAGAACAGCTGAAAAACATCTGGAATATCAATAAAGTATTGGCGGGAAGCAAGTTTACCGTTAAAATGAAGGAAAATGGAGAAGTGATTTCTATTTCTGGAATCAATGACCTTTATGCAAAAATCGAAAAAGCTGTTTCGCCTCTAATCAAAGATGCAAAAGCTAAAAAGGCTTTCATAGAGCAGTTTAAACAAGGTTTTAACGAAAAATTGATAAAAGAAGAATTCTCCAAAGGAATCAATATTTTACCTAAAAAAGGAGTGAAAATAGGAGAGAGTTGGACAGAAACGGACAACATCACTCCAGATGGAAAGGTGAAATCTTCTGTTACCTACACTCTTGCAAAGGTGGAAAATGGCATCGCGGAGATTTCTATAAAAGGAGGAATTCCTCTAAAATCTGAAAAACAGACTCAGCAGGGAGTTACCGCTACCATAAGTATAGAAGGAACTCAGCAAGGAAATATTACGATAGACCAAAATACAGGATGGATTAAAAAATCCAGCCTTAACATCAAAACAACTAACAAACAGAGCATGACAGATGGAAAACAGACAGAATCTGTCACTCAAACCTCTGACAGTACAATTACAATAAACTAAATCGTTATGAAATTTATAGGATTTCTTTTATTTTGTTTTATATGTTATTTGATTTTGCAATTTATCAGAAGGTCTGTGTTTTTTAAGTTTTATAAAGCTGCAAATGCACAGCGGAGAGAATACGAAAATCAAAGGAATAACAGCAGTTCTGCATCTAAAAAGGAATTTAAGAAAGATATAAAATGGGATGCAGAAACGGTAGATTACGAAGAAGTGAAAGATTAGATTTAATCTAGAAAAATAATGAGAAAGCATAGGATAAAACGAGTTATCTTATGCTTTTTTCGTTTTTAAACACAGCAAAATTTTTCTTTTTTGTATAATGTTTTATAAAAATCCATATTAAAGTAGTATTTTTGGGCAGATTTTTTAAGTTTTAAAACTATGTTTAAAGAGAATAAAAATATTTTTTATATAGCAGGAAGCCTTATTTTGTTCATTGCTATCGCCTTGATTTACACTAATCCTGTTTTCCAAGGAAAAGAGATTATACAGCATGATATAGTCCAGTATAAAGGCGGTGCAAAGGAGCTTTTAGACTATCGTGCAAAGAATGGCGAGGAAACCTACTGGAGTGATGCCATGTTTGGTGGGATGCCTACTTATCAGACAGGAGCGCAGTTTCGCGGAGATATTATAAAACATGTGGATAATGCTCTGAATTTCCTACCGAAACCTGCTAACTATTTGTTTTTACTTTTTGCTGGTTTTTTCCTGCTTGGGATGACTGCCGTTAGAAACTGGAAATATGCTCTTTTGGGCGCTACATTTTTCGGGCTGTCTACTTATTTTTATATCATTATAAGTGCTGGGCACAATGGGAAAGTGCATACTATTGCCTATTTCGCTCCGCTTTTGGCTGGGATTTTACTGGTTTATATCAGAAAAAAATATCTTTTGGGATTTGTTGTAACGGCTCTGTTCATGGGATTGCAGATAGCAGCGAACCATTTTCAGATGACTTATTATCTTTTCATTGGGATAGGATTTTTATTCCTTTCAGAATTGATAAGAGTTTTACTCAAAAAGAGCGATTGGAAACATTTTGGGATTTCTTCTGGAGTTTTGGCCTTGGCTTTTCTTTTGGGAATAGGTATGAACTCACAAAGACTCTTGGCAAATAGAGAATATGCGGAGGAAACTGTGAGAGGAAAACAAATTTTAGAAGATGAAAAACAAAATCACGCTTCCAAAGACGGTATGAATAGAGATGCCATGCTGATGTGGAGTTATGGGAAATTAGAAACTCTAAATCTCTTTATTCCAAGAATTTACGGAGGTTCTTCCCAAGAAAAAGGTTCTGATAGAATAATGCAGAATATTCAGGATTTGGTGCAGGAAAATGCTACTTCACAAGAAGAAGTGGATAACATCGTGAAAGGCTTTTCCAGTCCTACTTACTGGGGCGAACAGCCTGGTACAGCGGGGCCTGCCTACCAAGGAGCTGTAGTCTGTTTCCTTGCTTTTTTAGGGTTTTTCTTTGCTCCTAAAAAATACAAGTTTTGGATTTTAGGGGCTTCTGTGCTTACGATTATGCTTGCGTGGGGGAGTAACTTTTTGATTGTTAGTGATTTATTTATTGATTTTGTTCCATTGTATAATAAATTCCGTGCGCCGTCTTCCATTTTGGTGGTTGTGGAGCTTTTATTCCCGCTCATCGCTATTGTAGGGCTTTATTCGTTTTTTAACAATAAAAATCTGACAACTGAATACAAGCAAAAAGTATTGATGTATGCAGGAGGGGGAGTGCTGGCGTTCTTGCTTTTAATGCTGGTTTTTGGGAAATCTTTACTTGGATTTTATACCGAAACAGAAAAAAGATATCTTCCGCCATATATTCTTGATTATCTGATAGATGAAAGATATGGAATGTTTAGAGAAGACAGCATAAAAGCCATTTTTTATGTGGGAGCTGTGCTGGGTGTTTTGTTTTTAACGATGAAACAAAAATTAACTCAAAATATAGCGCTTATCATCATTGGGGCGGTTAGTTTCTTTGATTTATGGTCGGTAAATAAAAGGTATTTGAACAATGATAATTTTGTAGATAAAGAATTTGTCCAAGAGCCTTTCATTACGGAAGTGTCTGATTATCTGATAGAAAAAGCGGGCGATAATACCGAAGTGCAAAGGCTTCTCGCTCAAGCAGAAATGAATAAAGCACTTTCTATTTTGACAGAGAAAGACAAAGGACATTATAGGATTTTTAATTCTATTACAAGTCCTTTCAATGAAACTACGACCTCTTATTTCAAGTCTTCTGTCGGCGGTTATCATGCCGTAAAACTGCGCAGATACGATGATTTGATTAATGAATATTTTTCTGTAACGGACAATAAGAAAACGCTGAATATTCTTAATATGCTGAATACCAAATATATCCTGCTTGGTTCTCTACAAGAGCCAAGAGCTGAAATCAATCCTAATGCAAATGGAAATGCTTGGTTTGTATCTGATATTCAGTTTGTTAAAACTCCGAATGAGGAAATAAAAGCGGTGGGCGAAATTGATAATAAGAAAACAGCCGTTGTTTCAGTGGAAGACCAAAAATATTTTGAGGGAAAAACTTTGCAGAGCGACAGCACTGCGGTGATTGAACTGAAAAATTATCAGCCTAATCAGTTGGAATTCAAAACTCAGTCAAAAACTCCTCAGTTGGCAGTATTTTCAGAGATTTATTACCCGAAAGGCTGGAAAATGCTTCTCGATGGTAAGGAAGTTCCTTATATCAAAGCAAATTACTTGCTCAGAGCTGTATTTGTTCCTGCTGGAAATCATGAAGTTAGAATGGTATTTGAGCCAGAAGTTATCGAGAAAGGGAAGATGATTTCCATGAGTACATTTGGAATATTCTTGCTGCTGAGTGTAGGTGGATTTTTGAAATTTAGAAGAAAAACTGCTGTTAAAAATACTGAAAACTAAATGGTAAGAAAAAAAATCCTTATCATCACATATTATTGGCCTCCTGCGGGTGGGCCGGGGGTTCAGCGATGGCTGAAATTCACAAAATACCTGCCGGAATTTGGCTGGAAACCCACGGTTTTCATTCCAGAAAATCCATCTTATCCGCTTTTGGATGAAAGTTTGACTAAGGATTTATCTCCTGATTTGGAGACAATTAAAACTAAAATTTGGGAGCCTTACCAGCTTGCCGAAATATTCAGTAAGAAGAATAAGAAATTTAAGTCAGGACAGTTTGATATTGGTGAAAATCAGTCTTTTATGTCCAAGTTGTCTATTTTCATCAGAGGTAATTTTTTCATTCCTGATGCCCGAGTTTTTTGGGTAAAACCTTCCGTAGAATATTTGAAAAAGTATTTAAAGGAAAATCATTTTGATGCTTTGGTGACTACGGGGCCGCCTCACAGTCTTCATTTGATAGGTTTGGAACTGAAAAAATATTTCCCAAATCTGAAATGGATTGTAGATTTTAGAGATCCATGGACGGAAATTTCGTATTACAAGCATCTTAAACTGACAAAATGGGCAGACAAAAAGCACCGAACTTTGGAAGAAAAAGTCTTTAAAAATGCAGATATTACCCTTGCTACAAGTCCCACAGATGCTGAGAATTTCAGGAAAAAAGGCGCAAATGCAGTCTGTATAACCAACGGATTTGATGAAAACGAGCTGATTGCAGAAAATACCAAAACAGAGAAATTTACTTTGAGTTATATCGGAGTTTTGGAGCAGCTTAGAAATCCTGAAAACCTTTGGGAAATCCTGAATGCTTTGGTAGAGGAAAACGAAGGTTTTTCAAAAGATTTTGAGCTGAAATTTGTGGGCAGGATAGATGATAAAATTTTACAGCAGATAGAATCTTCTTCTCTTGGAAAAAATGTGAATTTATGTGGCTATCTCTCTCATAATAAGGCTGTTGAGGAAATGAATAATTCGGATATTCTGCTGATTACAAACTTTGACCGCGATTCTTCCAAGGGAATCATTCCAGGGAAATTATTTGAATATCTGGCAGTTGGGAAAAAGATAGTTTCCTTTGGCCCGAAGGAAAGCGATGTAGCCGATATTTTGAAAGAAACAGGCTC
>CAUQVP010000026.1:0-19042 GCA_963521545.1 uncultured Flavobacteriaceae bacterium
GTCTTGGCAAGCATGTTGTGGAGTTGTTTTTTGGGCTGAAATAATAAGAGAGATAAGGATAATTGTCTCTCTATTTTTATATATAAAAATTAAATAGAAACCAATTTAAAATATATGAACTCTTGTAAAATCATTGCGAACACTATTAGAGGACTCTCTGTAGATGGTGTGGCAGCGGCGAACTCTGGACACCCTGGGATGCCGCTTGGGATGGCAGATGTGTGTGCTGTTCTCTGGTCTGAACATATGAATTTTAACCCGAAAAACCCTAAATGGCTCAACCGAGACAGATTTATCCTATCAGCAGGGCATGGTAGTATGCTTATTTACAGCTTGTTGCACCTTTACGGATATGACCTGTCAATGGATGATTTGAAGGCATTTAGACAATGGGGAAGTAAAACTCCTGGGCACCCAGAAAACTTCGTAACAGCAGGGGTGGAAACCACTACGGGACCACTGGGACAGGGCGTAGCTAATGCAGTAGGATTTGCTCTGGCAGAGGCTTCTTTGGCAGCAAGATATAATAGAGAAGGCAGTGAGATTATAGACCATTATACTTATGTGGTGGCGGGTGATGGCTGTCTGCAAGAGGGAATTTCTCACGAGGCGTGTTCTTTTGCTGGGCATAATAAATTAGGAAAACTGATTATGCTTTATGACAGCAATAACATCACGATAGACGGGCCTACGCATATTTCTTTCACGGAAGATACCAGAAAGAGATTTGAGGCGTATGGATGGCAGGTTCTTGAGATTGACGGGCATGATTATGACCAAATCAATACTGCTATAGCAGAAGCAAAAAAAGAAAAATCTAAGCCATCTATCATCATTTGTAAAACTATCATCGGTTTTGGTTCGCCGAATAGAGCAGGAACTTCCAAAGCTCACGGAGAGCCTTTCCCAGCGGAAGAAATCGAGCTGATGAAAGAAAAATTAGGTCTTCCAAAAGACAAATCTTTCTTCGTTCCAGATGAAATTTCTGATTTAAGGGCTAAAACTCAAGAAAAAGGTGAAAACCTTGAAAATAAATGGAATGAACTTTGGGAAAATTATAAAAATAAAAACCAAGAGGCAGCTAAAGAATTAGAAAACAGTATCAAAGGAGAAATCTCCAAAGAAGCTCTTGATATTCCTCAGTTTAGTTCTGAAAAAGCAATCGCAACTCGTTCTGCTTCGGGAACGGTTCTAAATCATATAGCTAAATATATTCCTCAGCTGATGGGTGGTTCAGCGGATTTGACGCCGTCTAACAATACTCTTCCAGCAGGAGAGGAGTCTTTCTCACCAGAAAACCCAAAAGGAAGATACATCAGATACGGAGTGCGTGAGCATGGTATGGCAGCGATTATGAACGGAATGGCTCTTCATGGAGGAGTTTTGCCTTATTCAGGGACATTCTTCGTGTTCTCGGATTATATGAGACCAGCGATGCGTATGTCAGCTCTTATGGAGCAGCAGGTGGTGTATGTGCTGACTCATGATTCCATCGGATTAGGAGAGGATGGACCTACGCACCAGCCAGAAGCGCACCTATGGGCGTATAGAACAATTCCAAATATGACTGTAATCCGTCCTATGGATGCCAATGAAACTGCAGAAGCTTGGAAATCAGCATTAAAGAATAAAAAAGGACCTACTTGTTTAGTTCTTACAAGACAAAATCTTCCTGTTTATGATAGAGCAGGACTTGGATGGGCAAAATCTGAAGAAGCTCAGAAAGGAGGATATGTTCTTTGCGGAGACAAAGATTTTGAGGCGATTATCATCGCTACAGGTTCAGAGGTGGAATTGGCTGTAGAAGCAAAAACTAAACTTAATGAACAAGGCGTAAAAGTAAGGATAGTTTCTATGCCGAGTACCAACATCTTTGATGAGCAGCCAAAAGAATACAAAGAATCTGTCTTACCTAAAAAAATTCTGAAAAGAGTGGCTGTAGAGGCAGGTGTTACCTTGGGCTGGTATAAATATGTGGGCTTAGAAGGGCGAGTGATAGGCTTGGACAGATTCGGAGCTTCAGCGCCATATAAAACACTTTATAAAGAATTCGGAATTACAACTGATGCTATCGTAGAGGCTGTAAATTCATTAAAATAGAAAAATAACCAATAAAAAATAAAAGAAATGATAGTTACTACCGATCAATTATTCAAGGCTGCATACGGGAAATTTGCAGTAGGAGCGTATAATATTAACAACATGGAGCAGGCTTTAGGGCTTTTCGAAGGACATGCTAAAGCACAGGCGCCGTTCATCGTTCAGTTATCAAAAGGGGCGAGAAACTACGCTAATCCTAAAATGATAGAAGGCATCATCCGTGCTGCTGAAGAAATCTATCCAGACCTTATTTTCGCGGTGCATCTAGACCATGGAGATGAGCAGACATGCTATGATTGTATAGATTCAGGATTTTACAGCTCAGTGATGATTGATGCATCTCACGAGTCTTTTGAGAAAAATGTAGAAATCACGAAAAGAGTAGTGGAAAGAGCTCACGCTAAGGGAATCAGCGTAGAGTCTGAATTAGGAATGCTAGGTGGTGTGGAAGAAGATATCCAAGTTGATGAAAAACACGCGATGCTTACAGACCCACTAGAAGCTAAAAAATTCGTAGAGCTTACAGGTTGTGATTCTTTGGCGGTTGCTATCGGAACCAGCCACGGAGCTTATAAGTTTTCAGGAAAGCAAGGGCTTCACTTTGACAGAATTGAAGAAATTCAAAGACAGCTTCCAGGTTTTCCTCTGGTAATGCACGGTTCAAGTTCTGTTCCAAGAGCTGAGGTAGAAAGAATCAATGCTGCTGGTGGTGCTATGGACCCTTCTGCACAAGGTGTGAATGCTGATGAATTCGCAAGAGCTGTGAAATTAGGTGTTACAAAAGTAAATATCGATACTGATGGTAGATTGGTTTGGACTAGAGTTCACAGAGAATTCTTCAAAGAAAAACCAGAGCAGTTCGATTTCAGAGCTCCAGGAAAAGTGTTCGTGAAAGAATATGCCGATTTTATCGTAGATAAATCTAATAAACTATTGTCTGCTAATCAGTTAGAATATGTAAGACAAAGCTTGAAATAATGGCTTGGGTGTATTTAATTTTAGCAGGACTTTTCGAAATCGGTTGGCCTATCGGTCTAAAAATGGCAGGAAATGAAAACTTCCGCTGGCAGGGAATGACCATAGCTGTAGTATGTATGGGAGTGAGTAGCGCTCTGCTTTGGGTGGCACAGAAAACAATTCCTATGGGTACAGCCTATGGCGTTTGGACTGGTATAGGAGCGGTAGGAGCATTCGTAGTGGGAGTAGTGTTTTATAATGATGCTCTTACATTTATGCGAACACTCGGTATATTGCTCATCATAAGCGGAGTTATCGTGCTAAAATTAGCTTCATCCTAAGAAAATAATAAATCTGGCTGTAAACTTTTTTGCAGCCAGATATTTTTTGTATTTTTAACACCAAAACTAATAACAATGTCAAAATTAGATTATAACATCGCAATGGAACTCGTAAGAGTTACCGAATCTGCGGCTCTTTCTGCGGCAGCTTTTATAGGAACAGGAGACAAGAATGGAGGAGACAAAGCGGCAGTGGATGGGATGCGTGAGTCTCTTCGGTATATTGATGTTCATGGAACTATCATCATCGGCGAAGGAGAAAAAGATGATGCGCCTATGCTCTATAACGGTGAAACGGTGGGAAATGGAAATGGACCTCGTGTGGATATCGCTGTAGATCCAGTGGAGGGGACTAATCTTCTTGCCCTTGGAAGACCCAATGCCATTGCTACGATTGCAGCTTCTGACCAAGGAAGTATGTGGAATCCAGGGAGTTCTTTTTATATGAATAAACTGGTAGTAGGAGAGAAGGCCAAAGATGCGATAGACATTACCAAATCCGTTACAGAAAACCTTAATAGAATAGCAGAGGCGGAAGGCAAAAAAGTAAATGATTTGATGGTTTATATCTTGGATAAACCTCGCCACAAAGCCATGATAGAAGAGATTAGAAAAGCGGGAGCAAGGATTACACTACATACAGATGGAGATGTTTTGGGGGCGCTTTTAGCGGCAATGCCAGACACAGGTGTGGATGTATTGATGGGAATAGGCGGTACACCAGAAGGAGTTTTGGCGGCGTGTGCAGTGAAAGCCCTTAACGGTGGAATGCAGGGGATGAGAGCGCCACAGCTGGAATCTGAAATAGCCAATTTGAAAAAAGAAAATATTGACATCAGTGAAGTAATACATTTAGATACATTGATAAAATCTGAAAATGCTGTTTTTTCCGCAACAGGAATCACGAGTGGAGGCTATCTGGACGGACTTAAATTCCATGAAAACGGAACTATTACTACTAAAAGTGTAGTTATCAGCGCTAAATCAGGCTCTATAAGATTCATAGAAGGAATTCATAAAGGAATAAACCACTAAAAAATAAACCATGAAAAAAGAGAAAAAAATATCGCCATCTCTGCTGTCTGCGGATTTTTGTAATTTGAGCAGAGATATCCATATGCTGGAAAGCGCTGGTGCAGACCTTCTACATATAGATGTGATGGATGGACATTTTGTCCCAAATATTACCATAGGAATTCCTGTGGTGGAAGCGATTAAGAAAAACTCTTCTATTCCCTGCGATGTCCATCTTATGATAGAAAAACCAGAGCGGTATGTGGATGATTTTGTAAAGGCGGGAGCGGATTATCTCACCGTTCATGCTGAGGCTTGTACGCATCTTCATAGAACATTACAACATATCAGAAGTCTGGGTTGTAAAAGTGGCGTGGCTCTAAATCCTCACACGAGTTTGAGCGTTATAGAAGAAGTATTGGAAGAAATAGATTTGGTGTTGATAATGTCTGTGAACCCAGGTTTTGGTGGGCAGTCTTTTATCTCTAATGCATTAAGTAAAATAAAAAGACTAAAACGAATGATTATGGAAAAAGGCTATAATCATATAGAGATAGAAGTAGATGGCGGAATAAAACTTAATAATATTCAGGAAGTTGCCGAGGCTGGAGCGGATATTATAGTTTCTGGGTCTGGGATTTTTAATGGAAAACCAGCAGAAACCATCGCTGAAATGAAAAAAATAATAAACGGATAAGAGTTTAAAAGTGTCTTTTTTCCTTTATTTAAGGGCTTTTTCCTTTAAAAAAGGAGTTTGGCATTTGTTTTGTATAGAATAAAACATCAATAACTAATTAAATATTGTAAAAATGAAAAAGTTGTTTTTAACAGGTGCTTTAGCACTTTTTGGATTGATGAACGCTCAAAAAACTGAATCTGGAATTAGATTAGGTGTAAATGCAGGTATACCAGTTGGAGATTTTGGTAAATTTACTACTTTTACAGCAGGTGTAGATTTAGCATACCTTTATCCATTGGCGGAGAACTTCAGATTAGGGGTTGCTACAGGATATTCTCACTATTTTGGTAAAAAGACAACATATGACCTTGGGATACTTGGTAAAAGAGATGTTAAGGTGCCTGATGTTGGAGTAATTCCAGTGGCTGCTACAGCAGAATTTATTTTAGGTGATTCTAATGTTTTCTTAGGAGCAGATTTAGGTTATGCATTTTTTACTGAAAAAGATTTAAAAAATGAAAATGGTTCTTTCTATTACCAGCCTAAGTTAGGGTATTCTTTTGATAAGAGACATGACTTATATTTCTCTTACAAAGGATTTACTAGAAATAATGCAAATGCTGGCTCTATCAATTTAGGATACGCATATAATTTTTAAAACAATTTCATAGTTAAACAAGAGAGACCGAAATATTTTTCGGTCTTTTTTTTGTTATTTTTAGATAAATTGACAATCAAATACTTCGCAGAAATGTTTTTTTATCCTATCCTTCACTTCATCTATATTTACTTTTTGTCCTAGCTCTTGTTCTAGGGAAGTGACTTGTTTGCCCTTTATTCCACAGGGGATGATGTAGTCAAAATATTTCATGTCGGTATTTACATTAAAAGCGAAGCCGTGCATGGTTACCCATCGGGAAGCCTTTACACCCATGGCGCAGATTTTTCTAGCGTAGGGTTTTCCTACATCCAGCCAAACACCAGTTTCGCCTTTTGAGCGGTCGCCATGGAGACCATAGTCTGCCATAGTTCTTATAATTACTTCCTCTAAGTTTCTCATATACAGGTGAATATCCGTTACGAAATTTTCTAAATCCAAAATAGGATAGCCGACTATCTGCCCAAATCCATGGTAAGTAATATCTCCGCCGCGATTGGTTTTCACGAAATCGGCGTTTATCTGTTTTAGTTTTTCTGTGCTGATGAGCATATTATTTTCATCACCACTTTTGCCCAAAGTGTAGATGTGAGGATGCTCTACAAATAAGAAGAAATTGGGTGTAATGATTTGGTTTTCAGTAGGAAGGTCTCGGTTTTTTAGTTTAATGTCAATGATTCCTTGCATCAGTTCTCCCTGATAATCCCACGCTTTTTGGTAGTCTATCAGCCCTAAATCTTCAAATTTTACCTGTTTATTCATGCTTCAAAAATATAAAAAATAAGGCAAACGAGAAACTTTAAATTTAGCACGAATGATAAATTAAAAATCATATTTTTGTAGAAAATAAAATAAAAAATGTTTACAAAAATATCTATCCATAGAGTAGGAAATAAAATCAATCAAGAGGGGCTTTTTCTTTCGGAGGGAGAATTGGTTTTGGAGGAGGATATGAGAGAATTTTTATCAGATTTTTTCATAAAATCTTTTAAATCAGAAGAGAAATTTCAGTTTTATCATGAATCTAATATAGAAAACAATGAGCTTTATACCTATGTTTCGGAGATTTTTGAGGAGAAAGACTGGTTTCATGAACATTCCCGAAAAATAGCTAAGTATCTCTACGAAATCACTGATAATCCGAGGGTTTTGTCAGGAGAGTGCTGTGTGGTCTATTTTGAGGATGATTCAGAGAATGGCGAGAAAATGGACTCTTTGGGGATTTTTAAAATGGAAAAAAAGGATACTTTTTTGAAAGTTTTAGCAGAAGATGAAAATTTCCAAGTGAATAAGGATTTTGGGTTTAATCTCAGTAAAATAGACAAAGGCTGTATAATTTACAACATTCAGAAGGAAGAGGGATTTGTGGTAAAGGCTTTTGACAATAATAAAAATGGAGATTCTGAATATTGGTTTGATAAGTTTCTGCACATCCGCCAGAGAAATGACGAGTATTTCAGCACGGAGAGCACACTGAGCCTTTATAAAAACTATATAACGAATCAGCTTCCGCAGGAATTCGAGGTTTCGAAGGCTGACCAAGCCGATTTTTTGAACAAGACAATCAATTTTTTCAAAGAAAAAGAGCGATTTGATTTTGATGAATTTACTAGTGAGGTTTTGCAGGATAAGAATGTAATAGAGAGTTTTTCTAATTATAAAACCGAATACGAGCAGGAATTTCAGGTGGATATCGCAGAGGAATTTCCTATTTCTGAGGCAGCAGTGAAGAAACAAGCTAGAAACTATAAATCTGTAATAAAACTGGATAAAAATTTCCATATCTATGTGCATGGTGACCGTAGAAAAATAGAGCAGGGCGAGGATGAAAAAGGGAAATTCTATAAGGTTTATTATCAGGAAGAAAATTAAATTTATTTTGTAACTTTGTAGGAATTTAAAAAAAATACAAATGATTTTTTATCTTAGAGGTGTTGTCAGTGAGCTAACTCCTACTTATGCTGTCATGGATGTTGGCGGTGTGGGCTATTATGTGGGAATTAGCGTGCAGACATCACAAAAACTGCATTTAGGAAAAGAATCTACAATATACACTCAGCAGATTATCCGTGAAGATGCCCATTTGCTCTTTGGTTTTTTTGATAAAGAGGAGAGAGAGATGTTTAATCTTCTCATCAGTGTAAATGGCGTGGGAGCAGTGTCTGCGATGATTTTGCTTTCATCATTAGAGCTTTCGGATATTGCCCAAGCTATTTTGTCTGGTAACAGCGGTGTTCTTCAAAAAGTAAAAGGAATAGGCGCAAAGACCGCAGAGAGAATCATCATAGATTTGAGAGATAAAGTTCAGAAATTTGATGGTTTAGGAACGGGCAGCACAGCGATTCTTGATAATAAAATAAAAGAAGAAGCGTTATCAGCATTGGAGGTATTAGGTATTCCAAGAAAAACCAGTGAGAAAATAGCGGATAAGATTTTGAAACAAAATCCAGAAGCGAGTGTAGAAGAATTGGTAAAACAAGTTTTAAAAAATATATAAGGCAGATTTCGTGAAAAAAGCTACTATACTAAAGGCGGCTCCTTTATTTTTCCTTTCATTATTCAGTGATAATGTATGGGCTCAGACAGAAAAAGAAACCATAGAAAATAAGGAATTTACAATTCCTAATCCCACTCGTTATGAGGCGTTTTATGATATTAAAACAGGGATGTATTATCTATATCCCAAAATTGGGAATCTGGTGGTAGGAGAGCCGCTTACAATGACACCTTTGCAGTATTCACAATATTTACAGAATAAAAATATCCGTGAATTTTTTCGTCAGAAGGCTGGCGAAGGGACATATGTGCAGATAGGCGACAAGGAGGAAGAAGCGAAGAAAAAATCGCTTTTGCCGAATATCACGATTAGAAACCGAATTTTTGAAACTATTTTTGGAGGGAACAAGATAGAGCTTATTCCGCAGGGATACGCTACTTTTGACCTTGGTATTTTACATCAAAAAATAGATAATCCGCTTATACTTCCTAATAACAGAAAATCCTTTACGATAGATGTTCAGCAGAGGATAAATGTAGGAATCGTAGGGAAAGTAGGGGAAAACTTACAGTTGAGAGCCAACTATGATACCCAGAGCGGTTTTGCTTTTGAAAATAAAGTAAATCTTGTCTGGACAGGAACGGGAAGTTCTTGGAAAGATGCCCAAGATAAATTATCTAAAAAGCTAAATGACAGAAGCCGAGATGATGGCGAGGATAGAATTATCAAAAAAGTGGAGGTTGGGAATATCAACATGCCTCTTTCCACAAGTTTGATTAGAGGTTCAGAGTCTCTTTTTGGGATAAAGACAGAGTTTCAGCTTGGGAAAACTACAGGGACATTTGTATTTTCACAGCAGCAGGGCGAGGTTCAGACCGTAGTTGCACAAAATGGAGGCGCTTCCAAGAGCTTTAAAATCAATGCAGTAGATTATGAGGATAACCAGCACTTTTTCATTGGGCAGTATTTTAACAACCACTATGATGGAGCATTGTTACAATATCCTCTTATCAATTCTAAAATAGCGATTAACAGGATAGAAGTATGGGTGCTGGATCAAGGGTCTGGTGACCTCCAATCGCAGAAAACCATTGTGGGTGTCAGAGACTTAGGGGAAGGGGCTCTTACGGCTTACCCTGATAACTCTGTGAATAGTGTTTATCAAGATGTTTCCAATTTGACAGGAATCCGTGATGTAACCACAGCGTATAATTCCATTAAAAATCAATCTCTCTATGATGCAGCTACTGGAACCAACCAGCCATATCAGGAGGGAGAAAATTTTATTTTTAATAGAAGAGCCAGAAAACTTAGCGAAAGTGAGTTTAGGTATCATCCACAGTTGGGATATATTTCCCTAAATCAAAGATTAAATGATAATCAGCTCCTTGCGGTATCTTTCTCATATACTGTAAATGGAGATGACTCTAAAGTGTATAAAGTAGGGGAGTTTTCAGAAGATAACTCTACTGTATTGATAACGAAATTGCTTAAACCCAATACCGTTACCAAAACCACATCTCCTATGTGGGATCTCATGATGAAGAATATCTATCCTCTGGATGGAACACAGATTTCTTCTCAGGATTTCTTCATGAATGTTTACTATCGTGACCCATCAAATGGTAAGGTCAGCTATCTACCAGGAACGGGCGTTCAGGATATTAACTTGCTGAAATTGTTCAACTGGGATAGGCTAAATTCTAATGGAGACTTACAGCAGGATGGCGACGGGCAGTTTGACTTTGTCCCAGGGCTGACCATTGATGAGAATAATGGTAAATTGATATTTACTAAAACACAGCCGTTTGGTAAGTATATAGAAAATGTTTTGGGGGGACACGACCCTAAATTTGTCTTTTCTGACTTATATACACAGCTGAAATCTGTGGCTACACAGGCTAATTTGGCTCAGCGATATACATTAGAAGGCAGATTTAAAGGCTCTGGAGCTCAGGGAATAGCACTCGGTGCGGTGAATATTCCGAAAGGCTCGGTGAAAGTAACTTCTAACGGTGTAGAACTCGTGGAAGGAGTGGACTACACGGTGGACTATTTGCTGGGAACGGTTACGATTATCAATGAAATGATTAAACAATCTGGGCAGGCTATCAGTGTGAGTCTGGAAAACCAGTTGGCATTTAATACACAGAAAAAAAGGTTCATTGGGCTTAATTTAGAAAGGAAAATCAGTGATAATTTCCTCATCGGAGCCACGATGGTTAATTACAGAGAAACGCCTTTGACCCATAAAGTCCAGCTTGGGCAGGAAGCAGTGAATAACACCATGCTCGGGATGAATATAGCCTATAATAATGAAGCTCCGTTCCTTACGAGAATTACGAATAAAATTCCGCTCATTAGCACAGATACAAAATCTAATATCAGTTTCCGAGCAGAGGCGGCTTACCTTATCCCAGGTGAAAACAGTAATATGCAAAATCAGTCTTATATAGATGATTTTGAGCAGGCTACTTCTCGTATTTCTTTGAAAGAGCCTTCTATGTGGAGTTTGGCTTCTAAACCAGAGCAAAATACGAGCGACCCTATATTTAATACAGCTAATTTAAGTAATAACTTGACCTATGGCTACGGAAGGGGGCTTATTTCTTGGTATAATATAGACCCTAGATTTTACGGAGTAGGCGGGTCTGCACCTAATGGAGTAAGTGCGCAGAGCTTGTCCAACCACGCTTCACGAAGAGTGCATCAGGGAGAATTATACACGATAAAAGACTATGTAGCAGGAGAAGAAAGTTTCTTGAATACTTTTGATATTTCATACTATCCGACAGAAAGAGGGCCTTATAACTTTAATGCATCAGAAACGACACAAGATAGATGGGGAGGACTTATGCGGTCAATTTCTGTTTCTAACTTTGTAAATTCTAATATAGAATATGTAGAGTTCTGGATGATGGATCCGTATGCAGATGGTGGAACATTGGGAACAAATCCTAAGCTATTGCTGCATCTAGGGAATGTTTCCGAGGATGTCCTAAAAGATGGTGTTCTACAATACGAAAACGGACTTCCTACAAGTTCAGACCCAGCAAATGTTACGACTACCAATTGGGGAAATCAGCCTAAACAAGCGCCTGTGCTCTATGCGTTCTCATCAGAGGGAGCAGAGCGGTCTACGCAGGATTTAGGGTATGATGGACTTGATAATCAGTCGGAAGCAGCGAAATTCGGGGCTTCGTTTGTGAATCCTGTGACAAATGCTGTAGACCCTGCGTCTGATGACTTCGTATTTCCTTTGTCTAATAAGTTCCAAGGCTCACAGGCGGGCTCGCTGGTGGAACGATACAGATATTTTAGAAACCCAGATGGAAACTCAGAAGCCAATTCATTAGAAGTTGCTACGCAAACTCCTGATGCAGAGGATGTTAATAGAGATTTTAACCTTGACCAAAATGAAAGCTATAACCAATATACAGTAAAGCTGGATAGAGCGAGTTTGGTTTTAGGACAAAATAATATAGTGGATATAAAGGAGGTTTCCACAAGATTCCAAGACGGAAGGTCTGGAACCAATAAATGGTATCTTTTCCGTATTCCAGTAAGCCAGTTTGATACCACAGCAGGGGAGCGCAGTATAGATGTGCTGAACAATGTTCGTTTCATGAGAATGGTTCTTACAGGTTTTGATGAGACTACTACGCTTAGATTTGGAAGTTTGGATTTGGTTCGTTCTGATTGGAGAAGATATACCAAACCACTCGCTGTAGATGCTACTACCAATGAAGGTTTTGGAACGGTAAATACGGATAATTTAGAGATAGGAAGTGTGAACTTGGAAGAGAACGGACAGGGAACGCCTCCTTATGTGTTGCCTCCAGGGATAGACCGAGAGGTTTTGAGCGGAACGGCTGGTACACAGAGACAAAATGAAGGCTCTCTCTATATGAAAGTAACAGGGTTGAGTAATGATGCTCGTGGGGTGTTTAAGAATACTACACTAGATTTGCGTAGGTATGAAAAGCTGGAAATGTTTGTTCATGCTCAAGATTTGAAAAATCTGACCTCTACGGCTCTTGATGATAAAACTAAGTTCTTTATCCGTTTTGGTAGTGATGCTACGGATAACTACTATGAATACGAGGCTTCCCTTAAATATACTTCTTCTAACAGTAGAACACCTTATGAAATCTGGCCTTCGGAAAATATGGTAAGTCTGGAATTAACGGAACTAACGGCTATTAAAGGAAGAAGAGATAGAAATGGTGCTCCTGCGGATACTAGGTATACAGACGGAAACTATGGAGATGCCAATAAGAAGATTTATGTAAAAGGTCGCCCAAGTATAGGGAATATCAATACCATAGTATTAGGGGTAAGAAACCAAGATGCATCTAGCGTGTCCAAAGATATTTTGCTTTGGGTCAATGAAATCCGTGCTTCTGGAATTAAAAATCAAGGAGGATATGCAGCAAATGCTAATTTGACTTTCAATTTGGGTGATTTTGCGATGGTTAATGCCAGCGGGTCTGTATCTACAGTTGGTTTCGGAACTATTGTCCAAAAACCATCAGAAAGGTCACAGACGGATAATACTACTTTACACATCAGCACCACGGTAAATCTGGATAAATTCTTGCCAGAGAAAGCAGGAATGAAAATTCCGTTTAACTATTCTTATACACAGAGTATAGAAGACCCTAAATACAATCCGCTGGATAATGATGTAGAACTGAAAAACAGCCCGATAAGAGACCAGCTGAAAAAAATAGTGAGAACTTACTCTCAGCAGAGAAGTATAGGCGTGGTCAATATGCAGAAACAGAGAATGAACTCTGAGAAAAAATCCAAATTCTACGATGTAGAAAACCTTTCCCTTACGGCTGTTTATAATGATGATTTTTATAGAGATGTCTATACGACTAGGAATTATCGCCAGTATTTCAAGGGGTATTTGGATTATAATTTTAATTTTAAACCTTGGGTGATACGACCGTTTAATAAGTTGATAAGCGACACATCCAAAGCGGCTAAATATTTAAATTGGATAAAAGAAGTTAATTTTAACCCAATTCCTACTCGATTGTCTTTCAGAGCGGAACTGGACAGAACATATAGTGAGCTGCAGTATAGAAATATAGATGCGCTGCTGACAGGTACTCCAGGAGAAGATTTCCAAAAGAAAAAGGTAAGAACCTTCAATTTCGGATGGCACTATAATCTTGGATTTAATTTTACTAAATCCCTGAAATTGGATATCAACTCGTATACCCGAACGCTCAATGACCATATTTCTGTAAATGGGATGAATAACCGTTCTATTTTTAGAGATTTGTTCCGTGCGGGAAGGCCTGTTTTGTATAATCACAAGGTGCAGCTTAACTATAAGTTGCCGTTCGAGCATTTCCCATATTTGGATTTCATCAATGCAGAGGTGGGATATGGTTTCCAGTATAACTGGTCGGCTCGTTCCACAGTTCTTTCTCAGCAGGATTTAGGGAATTTAGCCCAAAATAATAACAATACCGTAGTTGCGGCTTCTGTGGACATTCCGAGTTTGTTCTCTAAATTTAAGTATTTCCAAAAACTGGAGAATACGATGCAGCTGAGAAGAGCAGAGATAGAGGCAATGGAAAAAACCAATGCAGAGACAGTCACTAGAAAAAATAGTGAAAATAGAATCACAACCCTCAAAAATAGGCTGACTCCATTACAAGCTGTTCTTTATGGAATCACATCTTCACTCAAGCAGGTGGATTTTAACTATAATGAAACCAATGGAACTTCTCTCCCAGGGATACTCTCGTCTCCAAATTTCTATGGATACGGACAGGGGATAGGAGGGCCTACATATGGATTCTTGCTAGGTTCTCAGGCTGATATCCGTAGGGTGATGATAGAGCGCGGCTGGGTAACAGGTTCGGATTTGATGACGGAATCCTATGTGCAGATGCAGACTAAGGCTATCACAGGAAGTATCCAAATTCAGCCAATGAATGATTTGAAGATTGACTTAAATTTCCTCAAAAATTATTCAAGCTCATTGACTCATAATGGGTATAATATATTGACAAACAATAGATTGTCTTTTGAAAACGAGGTTATAGCTTTCTCCCACACGGATATATTGATGGGAACTTCTTTCAAAGATGGCGGACAGCTCTATGCTGATTTGGTAGCAAATGCAAGGATTTTGTCCCGTACTCATGCTGGAGTTCTGGGGGCTGATGGCTTTACAGAAGGCTATGGTTTAGGAAATTCATATATTCTAATTCCTGCATTCAAGGCAGCGATTGGTGGTAAGAATTTGAGCAAAGAAAATCCTACAAAATCCAAATTCCCGCTTCCCAACTGGCAGATTATCTATTCAGGATTGAAAAATATTCCACTTCTCAATAGACATTTCTCTAAAATAGATGTGTTGCATGGCTATAAGGCTACATATACCGTGGCGGGGATACAGTCTAGCTCAGATTATTATAACTATGAAGTGAGCAAAAACACACCGTTGCCTTCGCCAGATAAGGATAGAAACGGCAACTTCCTAAATCCATATGTATTCTCTCAGGTGGGCTATGTGGAGGAATTTTCACCGCTTATCGGGGCTGATGTTACCATGAGGAATAACATGCAGTTCAGAGCCATGTATAACAAGAATAGAGCCTATGTACTGGGACTTCAGAATTATACACTTTCGGAAGACTCTGGTTCTGAGTATATTGTGGGATTTGGATACATCATCAAAGATTTGAAATTTAAGATGAGGTTCAGAGGAAAACAAAGAACGATAAAAAGTGATTTGAATCTTAAATTTGATTTTTCATTAAGAGATAATAAAACCCGAATAACCAATATCTTAGCCCAAGATTCACAAGTGACTGGAGGTCAGAGAGTTTTAGGAATAAATTTCTCAGCGGATTATAGTTTTTCACAAAATTTCCAAGTAAAATTCTTCTATAACCAGCTGGTAACCAAGTATAAAATTTCTACCGCTTATCCGTTATCAACTCTACGGGCTGGGCTTAGTTTTAATTTTACTTTTGGAGGAAGTAATAATAACAATAACTAAAATTGAATTATGAAAAAAGCAGTAATTTTATCAGGAATAGTATTGTCTATGCTTTCTTGTAACAGTCCAAAAAAGGAAGAAGTGAAAGAAGAAAAAGTAAATACAGAAGAAACTCAGGAGCCGTTGGTAGGTGCCGATAGAGATGAGCATGGGTGTATCACTTCTGCAGGGTTTTCGTGGAGTGAGCTACAGCAGACTTGTGTGCAGCTCTGGGAGGCTGGTGTCAGACTAGATCCTATCGAAGTGAAAGAAGGCGATGCGGTCATCAGCGCATTTGTTTTGTTTAATAAAGATGAATCCAAAGCTGAGATTGTCCTTCCTAACAAAGAAGGTTCGGTTATTTTAGACAAAAAATCAGAAAATCTCTACGAAAAAGATGAATACTTGTATGATGACAAGGAAGGCGCACTCTCCATCAATGGAAAAATAGTCTATAAGGAAGAAAATAAAAAGAAATAAACATACAAAAATATGGAAAGGTATCTAAACACCTTGGGATGGATGGCAGTAGCAATTACATTATATATGGAAGTTTCTTATTTTTATCAGGTGATATCTGATTATGGTTCATTTGGATTTCGTTTTCATTTTGATACTATTTTATTACTTATGAATAATATGCTGTGGGTGGGTCATGGCTTTTTTAAAAACAAAAAAGACTGGCCACTTATTATCGCAAATGGTTTTGTAATTGTTATGGTGTTGGTGCAGCTTGTTTATTCTATTGTGGGAGGATTTTAAATTTTATTGTGTAAAATGTTTTATGATTAGAATTAATAGTTTAAAATAGCGGAGGTTATAAATCTCTGCTTTTTTTATTATTTGCATAGGAAAAAAAATTTTATAATTTTGATTAAACAAAAATCAACAATTAAATTTTAAATATCATGGAAAAATTCTTAAATATTTTAGGATGGGTAGCTACAGGAACAGCAATGCTTATGTATGTTTCTTATATTCCACAGATTACCTCCAATCTACAAGGAATGAAGGGAGATTTTCTTCAGCCTTTTGTGGCAGGGATTAACTGCACACTTTGGGTAGGTTATGGATTCCTGAAACCTAAAAAAGACTGGCCTATAATCGTAGCAAATATGCCAGGGATTATTTGTGGGTTTACAGCTGCTTTTACAGCTATTATGTAAAATTAGAAAGTATTCATTTCAAGATAGTTTAATATTCTATATAAACTATCTTGATTTTTTTTTACAATCCAATTCGGTAGAAATCCAGCGCAGAAATAATGTTTTCCAGCGGAACATTTTGGTTATAATTTCCCTTGCCGATGCCTTCTATCAGCGAGAAACTGATGTTTCCATGCTGATTTTTTTTGTCCTGATACATCAGCGTAATGATTTCCTCATCACTGAAATTAGAAATATCCACAGGCGGGAAAAATCGCACAAGATTTTCTATAATATGGCGAGTGGTGTCCAGAGAAATCAGCTGCTGTAAATAGGAAATATAAGTTTCACAAATCATCCCAAGCGCAACTGCTTCGCCGTGGAGCAGAGGAGTTCCCTCTCTCAGGAAAAGGCTTTCTACAGCGTGTCCTACTGTATGCCCAAAGTTTAGAATTTTTCGGATATGCTTTTCGTGGAAGTCTTCCTGCACGATTTTTTGTTTAATTCCGGCGCTTTGTAATAGATACGGCGCGATTTTCTCTGCAGAAAGTTCATTTTCAATAGAAATCAGCTCTTGCCAATGTTCTCCATCAGCGATGAGACCATGTTTTAGCATTTCCGCAAAGCCAGATTTCAGCTGCGGAAAGGGCAGTGTGCGGAGATAATCAGCAAAAAGGAAAATTTGCTTCGGCTCTGCAAAAGTTCCGATTATATTTTTAAGAAACAAATGGTCTATGCCGGTTTTACCGCCCACAGCAGCATCTGCCATTGCCAGCAGAGTGGTAGGAAGGTAAATGAAAGGAATTCCTCTTTTGTAAGTGGATGCAATGAATCCGCCAATGTCTGTGACAACACCTCCGCCAAGACAGATAAGCAGACTATGCCTATCAGCACCGAATTCTGTAAGGATTTCCCAAAGCTGCACGGCAGTGTTTATGTTCTTGCTCTGCTCTCCTTCCTCTATCTCTATAATCTCAAAGGACGCGGTGGTTTCTAAATTGCCCAAGAGAGTAGGAAGGCAGTATTCGTGCGTGTTTTCATCCACCAAGATGAAAATTTTACTGGGATTCTGGTGTTTTATAAAAAAATTGAGTTCGGTGAAATCTTGGTCAAGGATTTTTATCATTTTCTGCTATCTGTATCCGAAATTCTTGAGGTCTTTTTCGTTCTTTCTCCAGTCTTTTTTTACTTTCACAAAGAGATTGAGATGGATTTTCTTTGCAAAGAATTTCTCCAAGTCCAGCCTTGCTTCTGTGCCGACTTTTTTAATCGCCTCACCTTTGTGGCCTATCAAAATTCCCTTTTGGGTTTCTCGCTCCACATAGATGATGCTGTCTATGAAAATAATTCCTTCCTTTTCTTTGAAAAGTTCGGTAACCACCTCTACGGAATAAGGGATTTCCTTTTCGTAGTTGAGCAAAATTTTCTCGCGCACCGTTTCATTGACAAAAAACCTTTCTGATTTGTCCGTAAACTGGTCTTTGTCATAGTAAGGCGGGTTCTCTGGAAGCAGAGATTTTAGTTTCGGAAGTATGTATTCCGTATTGTAAGCATTTAGCGCCGAAATCGGTAGGATTTCCGCTTTCGGAAGGAGATTGTGCCAGTGTTCCACAGCGGCCTCCATTTCCTTTTGGTTGCTTTTATCTATTTTGTTGATGAGCAGCAGCACAGGAATCGGAATTTTATTTAACTTCTCAATGAGAAATTCCGAAGGTTCGCTTTTGTCCGATATATCTACGATGAAAAGAAATACATCCGCATCTTGGAGGCTTTCTTTCACGAAGCCCATCATTTTCTCTTGTAGTTCGTATTTAGGGTCAAGAACGCCAGGCGTGTCCGAAAAGACAATCTGGACATCTTCCTCGTTATAAATCCCGAAAATACGGTGTCTGGTAGTCTGTGCCTTTTGGGTAACGATGGCTAATTTCTCTCCCATGAGCTGATTCAGAAGGGTAGACTTCCCAGCGTTGGGTTTTCCTACTATATTGACAAAACCTGCTTTGTGCATTGCTTTTTTTGTTTTTAAATTTTCGCAAAGATATGAATAATTTGGCTTCTATGATGAGAAGTATAAATTCTTTAAGCCAATTCTAAGGATACAATCTCCGCCTTTTCTCCATTTTCAGTTTCACAGACGATAGAGATATAGTCGAAACCATTTCTTTTCACCTCTTCCCAAGGGATATTTTCTCCATTGATAAGGGTTACTCTATCTTCTTCGTCTACTTCATAATCTTCTTTTTCTTCTTCGTAATCAATAGAATATCCAAAATCTATATGAATTTTGCAAGGAGCAATATCATATTTTACCAAAGTTCGTTTTTCAACTTCTGCTAAGTCAAATTCCTCGCAAAACATTGCATTATAGCCGTGTCGGTAGCCGTCAAAAAGCAATATTTCTTCGCCTGTTTCTATATCTTTGGCTACTATTTTACAAGGAATTCCAGCCTCATTATCTACAATAAAAGGCAATTTTTCCCCTTTTACTTCAAATAAATCGCCATAATAATACACTTCAAAGAGTGAATTTCCATTTTTGGATTGGATATCTACTGAGAGATAATCGCCTGATTTTACATTACAAGCGTTTTCACTTAGGTAGGTAGGAACTTTTTGCATATACAAAATTATTTAGAGTGTAT
>CAUQVP010000027.1:0-18600 GCA_963521545.1 uncultured Flavobacteriaceae bacterium
GGTATACGAATTTTATACAATGTTAGAGAATAGATTAGATGAAAAGTATAAATAATTGTGAAAGTTATGTTTTTAGATGTGTTGTTTTCATTATTTAAAAAAATCATAATGAATAAACCTATGTACCAAGTAATAAACAATTTGCCAATTGATTATGATTTTCAATCTAAGACGAAGGAAGAGCTTAAACTATACGCTAAATGGTTTGAGGAAAATAAAGAAAGTAGACTGCAAGAGCTGATAAAAGCAGTAAAAACTACAAAAGGCTATGAAAACTGGGAGCCAGACTACAGCCCAGAATCTTTGAAAATGCTTGGAAAGTGGTTTGAGGAGAATGTAGAAACAGAGAAGCTTTCAGAGGAAGAATACAAAGAAAAGAGAGCTGCTGTTCCAGATTATATAGAAATACAAGATTGGGATATTACAATAAAGACCCGCTCGTTGGCTGTAGATATTGGGATTTATTTTGGAGAAGTTTTTATAAAGAACCATGAAGGTTTAAAATGGGAACAATATTTTTCTCGTAGTAAATATGATATGGACATAGGGCATATGGTAATAAAAGGTTTTGGAAAGATTAGACTTAATAGTATATGGGTAATTTATGTATTGGCATCTGGTTTAGCTGAAAAAATAAAAGATGGGACAAGATTATATGAACTATATAATGTATGGGAACGATATTTAGAATAGATTAATAAAATTAGAAATTTAAAAAGAATGGATTAGCAAGCAGCTAATCCATTTTATTATATTTTTTCATTAGATTTTCGTAGGTTTTTTGTGGCAGAATCCATTTGAGAGGAATGCCGATTTTTTGCCCAAATTTCCCAAAATAGTAATGGGCTTTCCATTTGTTTTTGAGCAATAGTTTTTCGATGTATTTTGCCACCTCCACAGGCTCTACTCCATGGTCTACATGGGAATTCATAGTAGAATAAACTTTGTAAAAAATATTTTTGTAAGGCTCAGAAACTGTGGTTTTGATTCGGTTTTCTGCAATATTGGTTTTTATATCGCCTAGATGAAGGGAGCAAAGCTCTATATTCCAAGCCGATATTTCGTATCTCATGGCTTCGGTAACTTTATCCAAAGCCGATTTGGAGGCAGAATAAAATCCTCTGAAAGGCAGTCCCATTTCTGAACCGATGCTGGAAATATTGATAATCTGTCCTGATTTCTGCTCACGCATTTTGGGCATCACGGCGGTCATCATCTGCACAGCTCCGATTAGATTCAGGTTAAAAAGTTTCATAATTTCCTCTTTATTAGAATCTTCCACTGCTCCCACCATACCCATTCCAGCATTGTTGATAAGAATATCGATATGATTTTCTTTGGATAAAATTTCCTCTATGGCGCGGTCTATTTGGCTTTTTTCGGTGATATCGGTCGAGATGGATGTGAAAAGCTTAGAATCAGTCTTTTTTCTGCTCAGTCCATAGACTTTGTGTCCTTGTTTTCCGAAATATTCCGCAAGGGAAAAGCCAATTCCAGATGATGTCCCTGTGATGATGATTGTTTTTTTCATTTAGTTGTGTTATATGGTTGATTCTCCGTTTAGATTGGTGGTCAGGGCTTCAGTCATGAAGTCAAAAAATGGGCGCATTGCTTCCAGACCAGTTGTTACTTTTTCCAAAAAATCTGGTTTGAAAACCTCCTCGTTTTTGAAATTTTGAACTAAAAGAAATTGTTTTTTCTTTAATAAATGAACATAAGGATGCTCTTTTTCAAAGCCTTTTGGTGCGGTTTTTAGTTCTTCGCCCCAGAATTCTCCTCCGAATAATTTTTTGGCTTTCGCTGAATTTAAAAATGTATCCAAATCCTTTCCGTTTAGTTCTATTTCTTTTCGGATTCTGTGCAAATCATCTTTATTTGGTGCAAAAAATCCACCGCCGATAAAGCAGTTATCAGGCTCAATATGAAGATAATACCCGCCTCTGTACTGTGGCTGTCTTCGGGCAAAGTAGCCTCCGAAATGGGTTTTATAAGGAGTTTTGTCTTTGGAAAATCTCAAATCTCTATGAATTCGGTAGATTTTCGGCTCTGAAATGAAATCATTTTTGGCAATTTCGCTGTGTACAGCTTGGAAAAACTCCGAAAAATCAGCCTTTGCCTTTTCGTAGTCGGATTTGTGGTAGCTGAACCAGTCCTTATTGTTATTCTTTTTTAGCTCTTCTAAAAAAGCAAAAATATTTTGTGATATTTTAGAATTCATTTATTTAGGATTAAATAGCAAAGTTAATAAAAAACCATTGTTAAAAAGGTTTTCAGTTTTAGAAATGAAATACGATTATTTGATAAATTCCCAAAAATCAGGGAAAGATTTTTCTACCACTTCAGGATTTTGTATTTCTATTTCTTGAATTAGCGAGTAGGGCGCGAACGCCATAGCCATGCGGTGGTCGCCATAGGTAGCGATGGATATGTTTTTTGGGGGATTGGTGTAGAGGACAGATTTTATGGAATTGTCTGTGATTTCTGTTTCGCAGCCTATTTTTTTTAGTTCGTTTTGAAGGGCAGAGAGCCTGTCGGTTTCTTTTATTTTAAGAGTGGCAAGTCCGCCGATTTCAAAAGGGATTTTTAGTGCAGCAGCCGTTACGCAGAGCGTTTGGGCGATGTCCGGGCAGTCGTTCATATTGAGTTGAATGGATTGAGGAAGGCTAAAATTACTTTTTGGAATCAAAGTAATTTCCTGCTGATTTTCATTAAAAATAGTATCAATTCCGAAAAACTGAGAGTAAATTTCGGTAATTCTGGAATCGCCTTGTAGAGAATTTTTATTAAAATTTTTAAGGGTAATTTTTTGTCTATCCAAAGCCGAAAACGAATAAAAATAAGAAGCCGAAGACCAATCGGATTCTACAGTGAAGGCCGTTTTTTGAGTTTTGATATTGGGAATTTGGATAGTTTTGTCTTTTAAGATAATGGATTTTCCGCTGATTTCTGAAAGCAGTTTCAGAGTCATTTCTATGTAAGGCTTTGATGTGATTTCTCCTAAAAGATTTATGGTCAGGCCGTTTTCCAATTTTCCGCCGACAAGAATGAGCGAAGTGATGAATTGCGAAGAAATATCCGCAGGAATTTCCACGAAATTTTTTTCTAATTTTTTTCCTTTTATTTTAAGAGGAGGAAATCCCTCGTTTTCTAAATATTCTATGTCTGCTCCCAGCTCTCTAAGTGCTTCTACCAAAGGTTTTATGGGTCTTTGTTTCATTCTTTCGGAGCCTGTGAGGATTTTTTCTGCGCCCTCCTGAACCGCAAAAAACGAAGTCAGAAACCGCATCGCTGTGCCAGCGTGGTGGATGTCTATTGTTTTCTCATTGGAATTTAAGGCTTTTTGTAAAAGATTGGTATCCTGTGAGTTAGATATATTTTTTATTTTAATATTTCCAAAGAGTTTTTGTAAAATTAATAGACGATTGGACTCGCTTTTAGAGCCTGTGATTTGTATTTCATTTGGAAGAACTGGGCGAAATAGTTTCATTTACGACAAGCTTTTATTTTAGTTTTTCATTGTTTTGGTGCCTGTTTTGGTCTCTTTCTGTCTTCTTTTTCATTTTCTTGTCAAAGGCATCTTGCAGGTCTATCCCAGTTTGATTGGCAAGGCAAAGCGTTACAAAAAGCACATCGGCAAGCTCTTCTCCGAGGTCTTTGTTTTTATCGCTTTCTTTTTCGGATTGTTCGCCGTATCTTCTAGCGATGATTCTCGCCACTTCGCCCACTTCTTCGGTTAGAATAGCCATATTGGTCAGTTCATCGAAATAGCGGACGCCGATTGTCTTTATCCAATTATCTACCTGCTCTTGTAGTGTTTTGATTTCCATTATTTTAGAGAAAAATTAATTGTATTTTTCAATTTTAAATAAAATTTTCTGATTATTTTTTTCTTTATTTTTAATTAATAAGAGATGAATAATCTTTTGATAAAATTCTTTTATTCTCGGTTTGACAACAGGGTTGATTTGAATGATTTTCCCATCGGAATAATCTATCATTATATTCACTGTTAATCCATCAATTTGTGGAATAAATTCATTCTCCTCAGAAAGTTCTTTATTAGAATTTGGTTTTTCTTTTTCTATATCTTGTTCGCTGAAAGAGGAAATAATTGCTCTGATTTCCTGAATTTCTTTATCGGTCATTTCTGCACGAAATGGAATAAGTTTTAGATTTTCAGAAATAAGTTCATTATATGTTTTTACCTGGCCGGTTTCCGAAGGTGGTGGAATTTCGTGGTAATAAGCCTCAGGAGAATAAAAAACCAAATATTTTTCTTTTAAATTGAGAAGAGTTTCTGCTGGCTGTCCAGCATTTGCTGGGTAAAATCCAATTTTGATGAGATTTGCCGTTGCTGAATTTTCAATTTTTTTCGTGTTTTTATTATCACAAGAAATAAAAACTAATAGCAAAGAAAAATAGAAAACAAATAATTTTTTCATTTTAAATCTTATTGATAAGCACCGATAGTAGGATTACTTATTCTTGAAACGCCTTTGATATCCTGAGGCACACCAGCCGCTGTAGATACATTTCCTTTGTTTTTAGCAGGAGAATCATCTGCAGTGCGGAGGTTCATTCTCACAATGGAGCGATTCAGGAATTTTGGATTTTCATTTTTTATAGAGTTGATTATCTGTGGATTAGTATCAAAGTTATAACCAGCCTTATTACTGTATTTTATAAGCGAATGGCTGATAAGATAACTAAAATTATACCCAGAAACTGGCTCAAATAAAATGGAATTTTCCTTTTTTCCGTAAACGATGGAGTTTTTGATGTTCAGTTCCAAATTTGCGTTTTCTGTATTCCCAGAATTATTTCGCCATTTATTCGTAGCATAAATTCCCAAAGCTGGCGAAGCAGAACTCTGATACCAATAATTGGCTAAAGTACAATGAGTAAGCTTAGCCTCGCCGCCACCAAATATGGCTAAATTTGCTTTTCCACAGTTGTTCATCACCATATTTTCCGCGTTGATTTTAGATTTCACGGAATAAATTCCATACTCCTGAAAAGTGTGAATGATAGAATTTTTGATGTTGGCTGTGGTTTTGTAAAGATTAAGCCCAGAATCTCCTCCGAAAATCTTAGCGTAATTCATGTTTAGAACGGCATTTTCTTCAAGGTAAATTCCATCCCAGTTGAGAGGAATTGTGTCATATCTTATATCATTTCTGTCGCCTCGGAAAACGACTTCTTTGTCTATCAACCCATTGATGTTGAGCCTCCCGTTTTTAGAAATTTTCAGGCTGCTGTTCTTGGTGAAATAGACTTTCGTTCCTTCTTCTATGTCAAGGGTTTTCCCTTCTGCGAGAGTAAGCTCTCCGAAGATGATTTTAGCCTTGTCATTTCTCCAAGTTGTATTGGCGTTTAGGATATTAGGGTTTGTATCAGATTTTATGAAAAATTCAGCATCCTGTACCACGGAAAGGAGTGTCACATGCTGGTTGCCTCTCGGTGAGCTGAAAATAATTTTGTCCTCAGCGATGGCTTCTTTTGCATTGGCTACGGGAGCTATTTCTATGAAGATAATGAGGCTGTCGTTTTTTCTCAGCGGAACATCAAAAAACTCTGTCCCTGCCTTTCCATCCACATTGATACGGTATGGCGAGGAACTTCCGCCTTCTAATGTGATTTTTGGGATTCGGACATCTTTATTCTCTCTGTTATAGACTTTTACGAAATAAGTTTCAGAGCGAACCTGATTATAAACCGTATCACAAAATACGACATCATGTGAGAATTTTAAGTCAGCAGAAGGTGTTTCAAAGTTGATTTCATCCCTTTTACACGAAACAAATAACAATAAAACCCAAAAACTCAGTCCAAGTAAGAATTTTACTTTCATATGTTTAAAATAATATTCAAAGATAAATATTTTAAGATAAATTTTTAAAGTTTTTGTGAATTCAAAAAAAAATAATATTTTTGCAAACTGAAATACCTAGTATAAGGATAAGATGTCCATTACCATTTTTATCCAAATAATTGAATTTAAAAATAAAAATAATTTCTAGAATATTATGAAAAAAGGAATCCACCCTGAAAATTATAGACTTGTTGTTTTCAAAGATATGAGTAACGACGAGGTGTTTCTTTGCAAATCTACAGCAGAAACAAAAGATACAATTGTATATGAAGGACAAGAATATCCATTAGTAAAAATGGAAATCTCTTCTACATCTCACCCATTCTACACAGGAAAAGTGAAATTGGTAGATACTGCGGGTAGAGTAGATAAGTTCATGAACAAGTACAAAAAATTTGCTAAGTAACATTAGGAAAATATTAAAAGACCTTCTGATTTTTTCAGGAGGTTTTTTTGTTTGGAAGAGGAAAAGAATTAAATTTGTTACAAATAAAAAAATATGCAGTTAGTATTTTCTGATGCCCATTATTGGGAAAATTTTCTTCCGCTGACTTTCACTAGACCTGTGGCGGAGATGCGATGCGGAATTCTTACTTTTTCTGAACGCTGGAAAAAGCTTTTGAATACGGATGAAATTTCCTACATCACCGAGGATTATCTTCAGCAAAAATTCGCTAGACCAGAGGGAAAAGAAAGCTTGTTCATCACGCCTAATTGTATTCCTTCGGATAGAGTTTTGGAGCAGATAAAGAGACTTCAGCTTGGTGAGGCTTTGGTTTATGAAAATGAACTTTTGGCAGCGAAGGTTGATGTGGGAAATTTTAGTTTGGATCAAATTACAACCATGATGGATGTAGAGGGAGAAATATTGTTGTTTAAACAGCCTACGGATTTATTTTCTTTCAATGATAAAGCAATAGATTTTGATTTTGAACTGCTTACAAAAGGAAAAACTTCGCAGCCGCTTTCTTCTACAAATGGATTTTTAGGAAAAACCGAAGATTTGTTCATAGAAGAAGGTGCAGTGGTGGAATATTCTACACTTAATACCAAAACGGGAAAAATATACATAGGGAAGAATGCAGAAATTATGGAGGGCTGCCATCTTCGTGGGCCGATTGCTCTTTGCGAAGGTTCTAAATTTAATCTTGGATCCAAAGTTTATGGCGCTACGACCATTGGCCCTCACTCAAAAGTAGGCGGCGAGGTGAATAATATCGTCATCTTTGGTTATTCTAATAAAGGTCACGATGGTTTTGTGGGAAATTCGGTTATCGGTGAGTGGTGTAACCTTGGAGCGGATACCAATTCTTCCAATTTGAAAAATAATTACGCCAATGTGAAACTTTGGAACTACAGTTTGAGAAAATTCGTAGATACAGGGCTTCAGTTTTGTGGATTGATAATGGGAGACCACTCTAAAACAGCGATAAACACTCAGTTGAATACAGGAACAGTAGTGGGTGTGGCTGCTAATATTTTCAAGAGTGGATTTCCGCCAAATTTAGTGAACAACTTTAGTTGGGGCGGTATGAAAGATGATGAAAAGTATAATCTGAATAAGGCATTTGAAACCATAGAAAAAGTAATGGCTCGTAGAAAGGTTGATTTGACTGATGAAGACAGGGTTATATTGTCTCGTCTATATAATGAATAGATAAAATCTATCAATCCGGTTGCTATTATGTAATAAAAGGTACTATTTTTGTTATATCAATTATAAAAAGAAAAGATATGAAAAAGAGAATTTTAGGTGCGATGTTCGCACTATTTGCAACAGGATTGTTTTTTGCGCAGGATGATATGCCGATTTCAAGAAGAGACATGCCTTCTGCTGTGCAGAAAAATGTGACAAGGTATTTTGGTAAGAAAGCAGTTTCTTATGTAACCAAAGATTGGGAAGATGGTAGAGTCGTTTATGATGTTTATTTTGAAGATGGTACAGAAGCAGAGTTTAGAAGTAATGGAAATATAGTAGAAGTGAAGAGTTATAACGGAGTTCCTTCTTCTGTGGTTCCTTCTAAGATTCAGGCTTATGTGAGAAGATATTATCCACAGAATAGAATAGTACACTGGGAAAAAGAGTGGAATAAACAAAAAGTAGAACTGGATAACGATTTAGACCTTGAGTTTACACTAAAAGGAGATTTCCTTAGAATAGACGATTAGAGTTCTATTTTGAATTCGTTACTCATAGCACTTTCTTTTTTAAATTAATTTTTTTAATTTTGCAAAGAAAGTGCTATGTCTATTTATGATAAAATTGTAGAGACAGCCATCACTTTCGATGATGTGCTTCTTGTTCCTTCTTATTCAGAAGTTTTACCTAATCAGGTTTCTTTGAAATCCAGACTTTCGGATAAAATAACCCTAAATGTTCCTATCGTTTCTGCGGCAATGGATACCGTGACAGAGGCGGATATGGCGATTGCGCTTGCAAGAGTCGGCGGACTGGGGTTCATTCACAAAAACATGCCCATAGAGGAGCAGGCTTCCCAAGTTAATCAAGTAAAGCGTTCCGAAAATGGGATGATAGCTAATCCTGTTACACTTTCTAAAGACCATACTCTCGCAGAGGCGAAGGCTCTTATGGCTCAATTCAAAATTTCTGGGCTTCCGGTGGTGGATGAGGAACATAAGCTCATAGGGATAATTACCAATCGAGATGTGAAATATCAAGAAAATCTCTCTGTGAAAGTAGAGGAGCTTATGACCAAAGAAAATCTTATCGTTTCTAACGAAGAAGTTAATTTAGAAAAAGCTAAAGAAATTCTACTGAAAAATAGAGTAGAAAAACTTCCTATCGTAGATAAATCCAACAAACTTATAGGTCTGATTACCATTAAAGATATAGACAATCAGCTAGAATACCCGAATGCAAATAAAGATAAATCAGGAAGGCTGATAGTGGGTGCGGGTGTAGGAATCGGAGTGGATACCATTGAGCGTGTTTCTGCATTGGTGGAAGCAGGGGTGGATATTATCGCAGTGGATTCTGCGCATGGACACTCCAAAGGGGTTTTGGATAAAATAAAAGAAATTAGACAGAATTTTCCTTATTTGGATATTGTTGGAGGAAATATTGTAACCGCTGAAGCAGCCGAAGATTTGATAAAAGCAGGAGCGAATGTGCTAAAAGTAGGTGTAGGGCCTGGTTCTATCTGTACTACGAGAGTGGTAGCAGGAGTAGGAGTTCCGCAACTGTCTGCTATATATAATGTATATGAAGTTGCTAAAAAACACAATGTGGCTATCATTGCTGATGGAGGTATCAAACTTTCAGGGGATATAGTGAAGGCTATCGCAAGTGGTGCAGGAGCTGTGATGCTCGGTTCTCTACTAGCGGGAACGGATGAATCACCTGGGGAAGAAATCATTTTTCAAGGAAGAAAGTTTAAATCTTACCAAGGAATGGGTTCGCTTTCTGCAATGAAGAGAGGAGGTAAGGAAAGATATTTCCAGTCTGAAGCAAAAAAATTCGTTCCAGAGGGAATAGAAGGGCGAGTCCCATACAAAGGAAAGTTAGAGGATGTTATCTTCCAGCTTACTGGAGGACTGAGAGCAGGAATGGGATACTGTGGAGCTAAGGATATCGTTACGCTGCAGCAGGATTCTAAAATGGTAAGAATTACAGGTTCTGGACTTAAAGAATCTCATCCTCATGATGTGATTATTACACAAGAAGCACCAAATTATTCATTATAAAATCAAAAATCCTATATTTTGTTAAAAAATGGTTAAAAAAGAAAGCTGAAAAAGCACTATTTCGTAACACTAAATTTTAAAATAACACATTTTGTGTTATTTTTTTTATTTTGATAATATTATTTTGTGAAAAAATAGCTTTTCGGGAAGAATCAATGAATATGTTAAATATCATAAACTAAAAAATGGGAAAAATATTGTAATGTCATAAATAATCTCTACATTTGTTACATCAAAAAAGGATAAGAAAGTTTAGTCCAAATGAAAAGAACAAGAATCCATAAAGTAGTATTTCAAATGTTGGTTGTAATGATCGTGACTAGTTCATTACAGTTGCTTTTGAAAAACGGTTCTGCTACAAAAGGCGGAAACGCTACGGGGGCTAAAAAAGCTAATAAAATATCCTTTGCTGATATTACAGATGGAGATAAATCTAAAGTAGTTGCTATAAAAGTTAAATACTTTGATGATGAAGGGGCGGATAAAATATTTGAAAATAATAATAACAGAATTCTAAACACTATAAATAGTCAGCATATATCCTATAATTCTCAATCTGCTGAATATTCTAAACCTCAATTATTCTTACTTTATCAATCTTTAAAAGTAGACTGCTAGATTCTTTTTAGGATATATCTTGAAAGGAGTTTAGAGAAGTAAAGATTTTTAAAATGCATGAGATTTATTTAGTCAAAAATATTTTTGACAGAATACAGGAGGAATTTCCAGAAAAATATGAAGATGTTTCAAGTGTTCATTTAAAGGTAGGGTTATTGAGTAATGTTCAGCCTATCCTTATCCAGAATGCTTATAAAGCCTATGTGATGGAGTGTCCAGAGTTTTATCATACAGAGTTGGTAGTAGATGTGCTTCCTGTGCTGATAAAATGTGAAGAATGTGGAGAAGTCACGGAAGTAAAACAGAATAAATTTGTATGTGGCAATTGTGGGCATCCTACAAGGAACATAATACAAGGAGAGGAGTTATATATTAATGAAATAAATTTTAGGAAAAATGAGTGAAGTTAAACCAAAATCATCAAGACTTACAGCAGGTAGCATAGATACAGAGCATGTGTCACTTAACTTGTTGAAAGCAAACGATTTTGTTGCGGGAACAATTCGTGAAAAATTAAAAGATATATTAGTAATTAATGTTTGTTCTTCACCAGGGAGTGGAAAAACTACTCTAATGCAGAAGACAGGAGAGTTACTAAAAGGAAAAGCAAAAATGTCTGTACTAGTGGGAGACCCAGAAACAGATAGAGATGCACAAAGAATGAAGGATGTAGGAATAGATGCTCTTCAGATTGTGACAGGAGGGATGTGTCACATAGAAGCACAGATGATCTTACAGGCGATAGACCATATGGATCTTAGCAACACAGATGTATTGTTCATTGAAAATGTAGGAAACCTAATGTGTCCATCTTCTTTTGACTTAGGTGAGGATTACAGAGTAACTCTGATCGCTGTAACAGAAGGAGATGACAAACCAAGTAAATATCCTAAAATGTTCTTAACAAGTGAGTTGATGCTTGTTTCCAAAACAGATTTACTTCCATATCTTCCGTTCTCTGTGGATGCAGTAACAAAAGATGCAAGAAGCGTGAACCCAGATATTGAGGTAATGGAAATCTCAACTCTTACAGATGTTGGCATGGAGAATTGGGTAAATTGGATTCTAGCAAAAATCAAAGAAAAGAAAGAAGCTAAGAAATAACAGAAACGAAAATAAATAACAGATTCTAAATTATAACAATTAAAACAGAAAATTATGAAATTGATTAAAACAACGCTTGTTGGGATAGGACAAATCTTCCTACAAGATAATGGTTGGTCTGGATTGCTAATTACAATCGGTATGTTTTTTAGCCACTGGACATTAGGTGTAACTTGCTTCTTGGGATCTTTGATAGGAACCCTTACAGCAAAAGCATTAAAAGCTAAAGATGGGGACATAGAGTTTGGTCTTTATGGATTCAATGCGAGTTTGGCTTACATGTGTGTAATGTTCACATTTGCAACTAACGATGCTCATGCAACATTGAATGGTGCAAATCCATTGCTTTGGGCTCTTGGAGCAGTAGCAGCAGTGATAGCAACAGTAATTATGCATGTTTTTGTAACTAAAGGATGGACTGCGTTTACATTCCCATTCGTAGTAACATGTTGGGTTCTTTGCTGGGCATTCGCTAAATACAATGTTTTAGGATTAGAACAAACTACACCAGCATTACCTGATTACACAGGAACAGTAGATGCTATTACAACTCCATTCTATGGATGGGCAGAAGTAAACTTTGGTGCTAATTTCCTTACAGGAGTGTTCATCTTCTTAGGATTGGCAATCAGCTCACCTTCTGTAGCAATGTGGGGAACAGCAGCTGCAACATTGGGAGGTTTATTCGCTCACTATGTTTTGGGAGTAGATGCAAATACATTAGCAAATGGTATTTATTCATTCTCTCCAATCTTGGTAGCGTGCGCATTCGTAACAAAATCAGGAGTATCAAGAGCAGACTTTATCTATATCGTTGTAGGAGTTCTTTTAGCAGTGTTAATCCACTACGGGGTTAATCAAATTATGGCAACTTACACTATTGGTTTCATCGTAGCAACTTGGATTATGGAAGCTGTTCAAAAAGCAGTGAACAAATCAAACCCAAATACTGAGGAATTAGTAAAATCA
Organism: uncultured Flavobacteriaceae bacterium; assembly: GCA_963521545.1. Lineage (GTDB taxonomy): Bacteria > Bacteroidota > Bacteroidia > Flavobacteriales > Weeksellaceae > JABCPE02. The sequence continues at coordinate 12,269 of CAUQVP010000027.1, forward strand.
TTAAATCCTTAATAAAAAAAGAAAATATTCAAAACCTGTGTTTTGATATTGTATAATAACTTAATATTAACATTTTAAATTTTTAATTATGCATTTAGTACCTAGAGAAACTGAGAAGCTAATGCTTTATCTAGCTGGTAAAGTGGCTGAAGACAGAAAAAACAGAGGGTTGAAACTTAACCACCCTGAAACAGTAGCGTATATCGCTCACAAATTAATTGAAGGTGCAAGAGAAGGAAAATCTGTAGCTCAATTAATGCAAGAAGGAACTACATACTTGAGTCGTCAAGATGTAATGGATGGAGTTGCTGAAATGATCCACGATGTACAAATCGAAGCAACTTTCCCTGACGGAACAAAATTGGTAACAGTACACCACCCAATCCACTAATTTAAACTTCTAAAAAATTAAAGTTATGAGTAATAATAAATATGTAGTTCCAGGAGAATACATCTTAGCTTCTGGTGACATCGAATACAACGCTGGTAAAAAAGTTCTTAAACTTAAAGTTACTAACACAGGAGACAGACCAATCCAAGTTGGTTCTCACTTCCACTTCGCTGAAACTAACTCTGCACTTGAGTTTGACAGAAAAGCAGCTGAAGCTCACAGATTGAATGTTCCTGCAGGTCTTGCACAAAGATTTGAACCAGGTGAATCTAAAGAAGTAGAGTTGATTCCTTACGGTGGAGCTAGATCAGTAAGAGGATTTAGTCTTAGACACTTAGAAAGAAACAGAGAGGCTCTTAATTCACTAAAAAAATAATTATTAACGATTAAAATTTAAAATCATGGCTAAATTAGATAGACAAAAATATGCCTCAATGTATGGACCAACAGTTGGGGACAAAATTAGACTAGCAGATACAGAATTGTTTGCAGAAATCGAAAGAGACTTCACAGTATACGGAGAAGAAAACAAATTCGGTGGAGGAAAAACTTTGAGAGATGGTATGGCTCAGTCAGCTACTCACCTTAGAGATGAGGGAGTTCTAGACTTAGTAATTACTAACGCAACAATTATCGACTACTGGGGAATCGTAAAAGCAGATATCGGTATCAAAGACGGAAAAATCGCTGGTATTGGTAAAGCAGGTAACCCAAATACAATGGATGGGGTAACATCAGGAATGGTTATCGGAGCATCTACAGAAGCGTTAGGAGGTGAAGGTCACATCTTTACAGCTGGTGGTATCGATACTCACATTCACTACATCTGTCCACAACAAGTAGAAACTGCATTAGCAGGAGGTATTACTACATTCATCGGAGGTGGTACAGGACCTAACCACGGAACATTAGCTACAACTATTGCTCCAGGTGCTTGGAACCTAAGAAAAATGTTCGAAGGTTTAGACAGCCTACCAATGAACTTTGGATTGTTTGGTAAAGGTAACTCTTCTTCTGAAGAAGCTCTTGTAGAACAAATCGAAGCTGGTGCTCTAGGTCTTAAATTACACGAAGACTGGGGATCTACACCATCTGCTATCGACTCTTGTTTGACAGTTTGTGATCAGTTAGATGTACAAGCTACTATCCACACAGATACATTGAACGAAGCTGGATTCGTAGAAGATACAATGAGAGCGATCAATGGTAGAACCATCCACACATTCCACACAGAGGGAGCAGGAGGTGGACACGCACCAGACATCATCACAGTAGCATCATATCCGAATGTATTGCCAGCATCAACAAACCCAACTAAGCCTTTCACAGTTAACACAATTGATGAGCACTTAGACATGTTGATGGTGTGCCACCACTTGGATAAAAATGTAAAAGAGGATGTATCTTTCGCAGACTCTAGAATTAGAAGAGAGACTATCGCAGCAGAAGATATCCTTCACGATATGGGAGTATTCTCTATCATGTCATCTGACTCTCAAGCGATGGGTAGACCAGGTGAAGTAATCACAAGAACATTCCAAACAGCTGACAAGATGAAGAAGCAATTCGGACCATTGCCAGAAGATGAAGGAACAGGAAATGATAACTTCAGAATTAAGAGATATATTTCTAAAGTAACTATCAACCCAGCGATTGCACACGGTATCCAAAGATACATTGGATCAATCGAAGTTGGAAAGATGGCGGACTTAGTAATGTGGAGACCAGACATGTTTGGTGCTAAGCCAGAGATGATCATCAAAGGAGGTATGGTATCTTATGCTAAGATGGGAGATCCAAACGCATCTATCCCAACTCCACAACCAATATTCTGGAGACCAATGTTTGGAAGCTACGGAAAAGCAAATACTGAAACTTCAGCATTCTTCGTATCTAAAGTATCTTTGGAAAAAGGAATCGTACAATCTTACGGATTAGGTAAAAAATTATTACCAGTAATCGGATGTAGATTTATCGGAAAATCTGATATGATCCACAACGATGCAATGCCTAAGATTGAGGTAAATGCTCAAACACACGAAGTGAAAGTAGATGGTAAACCATGCGTATGTGAGCCAGCTAGCAAACTTCCAATGGGACAATTATACTTCATGTTCTAAGAAATTAGAATATAAAGATAAAACCATATTTCAAATCAGTCATACCTTTGGTATGGCTGATTTTTTATTGCCCAAATGTTAAAATACCAGAAACATAACAAAAATCATATTTTTTAATTTTTTTTCTGAAAAACATTCAATAAATTTGCATGTTAATTATTCGTGTCAAGAAAATGAAATTTGTAACACGAATACAAGTCAAATAATAAAAAAATAATTACTTATGGCAAAGATCGACAGACAGAAGTATGCCTCAATGTATGGACCAACAGTTGGGGACAAAATTAGACTAGCAAATACAGAATTGTTTGCAGAAATCGAAAGAGATTTTACAGTATACGGAGAAGAAAATAAATTCGGTGGAGGAAAAACAATGAGAGATGGTATGGCTCAGTCAGCTACTCACCTTAGAGATGAGGGAGTTCTAGACTTAGTAATTACTAACGCAACAATTATCGACTACTGGGGAATCGTAAAAGCAGATATCGGTATCAAAGACGGAAAAATCGCTGGTATTGGTAAAGCAGGTAACCCAAATACAATGGATGGTGTAACATCAGGAATGGTTATCGGAGCATCTACAGAAGCTTTAGGAGGTGAAGGTCACATCTTTACAGCTGGTGCTATTGATACTCACATCCACTACATCTGTCCACAGCAGATAGAAACTGCATTAGCAGGAGGAACAACTACTTTTGTAGGAGGAGGTACAGGACCTAACCACGGAACATTAGCTACAACTATTACTCCAGGTGCTTGGAACATTAGAAAAATGTTTGAGGCTTTGGATGGTTTACCAATGAACTTCGGTATCTTTGGTAAAGGTAACTCTTCTTCTGAGGAAGCAATCATTGAACAAATCGAAGCGGGAGTTTTCGGTCTTAAATTACATGAAGACTGGGGATCTACACCGTCTGCTATCGACTCTTGTTTGACTATCTGTGATAAATATGATGTACAAGCTACTATCCACACGGATACATTGAACGAAGGAGGATTTGTAGAAGATACAATGAGAGCGATCAATGGTAGAACAATCCACACTTTCCACACAGAGGGAGCAGGAGGTGGACACGCACCAGACATCATCACAGTAGCATCATATCCGAATGTATTGCCAGCATCAACAAACCCAACTAAGCCTTTCACAGTTAACACAATTGATGAGCACTTAGACATGTTGATGGTGTGCCACCACTTGGATAAAAATGTAAAAGAGGATGTATCTTTCGCAGACTCTAGAATTAGAAGAGAGACTATCGCAGCAGAAGATATCCTTCACGATATGGGAGTATTCTCTATCATGTCATCTGACTCTCAAGCGATGGGTAGACCAGGTGAAGTAATCACAAGAACATTCCAAACAGCTGACAAGATGAAGAAGCAATTCGGACCATTGCCAGAAGATGAAGGAACAGGAAATGATAACTTCAGAATTAAGAGATATATTTCTAAAGTAACTATCAACCCAGCGATTGCACACGGTATCCAAAGATACATTGGATCAATCGAAGTTGGAAAGATGGCGGACTTAGTAATGTGGAGACCAGACATGTTTGGTGCTAAGCCAGAGATGATCATCAAAGGAGGTATGGTATCTTATGCTAAGATGGGAGATCCAAACGCATCTATCCCAACTCCACAACCAATATTCTGGAGACCAATGTTTGGAAGCTACGGAAAAGCAAATACTGAAACTTCAGCATTCTTCGTATCTAAAGTATCTTTGGAAAAAGGAATCGTACAATCTTACGGATTAGGTAAAAAATTATTACCAGCGAAAGGATGTAGAACAGTAGGAAAAGCGGACATGTACCACAATGATGCGATGCCTAAAATTGAGGTAAATCCACAAACACACGAAGTAAAAGTAGATGGTATGCCATGTGTATGTGAACCAGCTGATAAACTTCCAATGGGACAATTATATTTCATGTTCTAATAGAATTGAAATTTAGAAATAGAACCACCTTTATTAAAAAGGTGGTTTTTTGTTATTTTTTTGTAAAAAAGTAACAAAAATATTTTTTTATTTGGAATAAGTTTTATAAATTTGTGTCATCAAAATAATAAAGATAACACTTTTCGAATTGTTTTTTTAGTAATCTATTATAATTTAGTCGTTGAAGTCAGAGAGAGGCCCAATAAACTTATAATATCATTTTTTAGCTTTGTAATATTTTGGTTTTTAGATGGTTATTGGGCTGTTTCTGATTTATTTTATTGGAAAAACAAAAAGGCTGTTATATATCATATAATTATGGTGCCTTTATCTACTTTTTTTATTGTATTTTTGAACTCGTTTAAATCCTGAATGGATGGAAACGGGATTTTTTTATTTTAAGATATTGATAATTTAAAAATGAGCCTATGTTAGTGGTTTCTGAGGTAATTCGAAATGCAAAAGGAGAGGATTTGTCCTCAAAAGAAGTAGATTTTTTTGATATAGAATGGTTTGAATCTACGAGAAAACTTTTGCGCAAAGTCAGTCATAAAGGCGAGGAAGTAGGTTTAAGAATATTGAAAGAAAATCTTAGACTAAAACATCATGATGTGCTATGGGAAGATGGGAATAAAATATTGCTGGTCAATGTATTGCCATCTGATGCGGTAGTGGTTCAGCCGAAGACAATGAGAGAAATGGGAACTATATGTTTTGAGATTGGTAATCAGCATATTCCTATTTTTATTGAGAATGATGAGATAATCATCCCTTACGAAGATCCTATTTTTAATTTGCTGAAAAAAGGCGGATATGAGCCGTTCAAAGCGCAAAGAATTTTTGAAGATATGCTGAAAGCATCATCTGACCACGAAGCTCCTGCAAAGGATCATAAGATAGATACAGATCAGCTTTTTTCAAAAGTGTTTCCAAAATAAATAAAAAGACTAAATTATAATAGATAAAAAACAGAAATAAAATGAAGGTAAATTCACTAATAAGTCTATTACACATTGCGGACCCGACTTTGCCGATTGGGGGGTACTCTCACTCAAATGGTTTGGAAACCTATGTGCAGAAAGGACTTGTAAACAGTACGGAGACGGCGGCTTTATTTCTTAATAATATGCTGTCCAGCAGTATATTACATAATGATGCAGCTTATGTGAGATTGGCTTATGAAGCTATGAAAGAAAAAGACAGCTACGAAAGAATAGTTGTTTTGGATGAGGAATGTAGTGCAATGAAGAGTCCAAGAGAAATTCGTGAGGCGAGCCACAAATTGGGAACGAGATTGCTGAAAATCTTCATAGAAGAAGGACAAAAGTGCGATTTCTTGACAAAATTTGGGGACTATGTAACTAAAAATATCAGCGTGGGGAACTATCCTGTGGTATATGGTGCATTGTGCTATTTGATGGAAATTCCTTTGGAAGAGGCGATTACAGCGTTTTATTTCTCTACAGCTACAGGTATGGTGACTAACGCAGTTAAGTTGGTTCCACTTGGTCAGCTTGAAGGGCAAAAAATTCTTTTTGAAGTAAAAAGAAATATTCCTTCTTGGGTAGAAAAAACCATGAATTTGGAAGAAGAAAAAATCGGTCTTTCTAATGTAGGATTTGATTTGAGATCTATGCAGCACGAGAGATTGTATTCAAGATTGTATATGAGTTAAGGATTAAAAATATTGAAGTATAACAAAAAATTATAACAAAATGGCAAATAGAAAATATATTAAAATTGGTGTAGCAGGTCCTGTAGGTGCTGGAAAAACTGCTTTGATAGAGGTTTTATCAAGAAAAATGATGGATGATTATCATGTTTGTGTAATCACCAATGATGTTTATACTAACGAGGACGAAAAATTCCTTCAAAAAAA
>CAUQVP010000028.1:0-17613 GCA_963521545.1 uncultured Flavobacteriaceae bacterium
TAGACCAAATGGTAGGCGACCGCGACATCAGAGAAATTTTAGAAAAATACAACAGCAAATAACAAAAAAATCCCTCTTGTAATTAGAGGGATTTTTATTTTTCGCCAATCACAAATCGGTCATTTTCTGATAAATCCTTTACAAGTTCTGATTTTGTGAGAACATCCTGAAACAGCTGCAAGGTTTCTTTTCCTAATTTTTGGTTGATTTCCAAAAAAACAGAACCTCCTTTTTTCAAGTGGTTTTCAGAGTCTTGGGCTATTTTTTCATAAAAGGCAAGAACTCTGTTTTCAGGAGCGAAAAGTGCTATATTTGGTTCAAAACCTTTCACAGAATGCGAAATTTCTTCCTTTTCTAAAACATCTATATACGGAGGATTACTCACTATGATATCATAAATTTCATCCAGTTTTTCATTCAAATAATCTTTCTGTATAAAATTGATTTTCACCTTATGAAAATCGGCATTTTTTTGGGCTACATTTAGTGCCTTTTCAGAAATATCAATACTGCTGACCTCGGCATTTGGGAATATTTTTGCCAAAGAAATACTGATGCAGCCGCTGCCTGTTCCCACATCCAAAATTTTTAATTTTTCCTGTTTCAGATGACCCAGCTTGTTTTCTATCAATTCTATCAACTCCTCTGTTTCAGGGCGTGGAATAAGGACATTTTCATCAACGAAAAACCTATTTCCATAAAAATAAGTTTCACCCAAAATCTGCTGGTAAGGTTTTCCTTCTTTTAGTATAGATATGATTTTTAGAAACTCATTTTGGTTTTCGGCAGAAATAGAATTTTCGAGCTGTGAACGAACATCTATCTTATTCAGATTCAATATTTTTTCGCAAAAAATAAAAAATAATTCCTCACACTCTGCCGAAGTATAAAGGCTTTGGAGCTCCTCGGAAAAAAGATTTTTGACTTGGTTGATGGTCATTGAAAAAATTTTATCCACAAAGATAAGAAATGTGTGGATAAATTTACGAATAGTTAATCTTTTGATTTATAAAGATTTACAGAATTATTGATTTTTGACATGCCGTGAAACATTAAAAATAATTGTATTTTTGGAGCCTAATATTTTGAATATGGGTAAAATTATAGGTGTTGCCAATCAAAAAGGAGGTGTAGGAAAAACTACCACTTCGGTAAATCTAGCCTCTGCATTGGGCGTTTTAGAGAAAAAAGTTTTATTAATAGATGCTGACCCACAGGCCAATGCTACTTCTGGTCTGGGTGTAGAGGAAGTTACATATTCCACTTATGACCTTTTGGAACATCACGCCAAAGTCCGTGAGTGCATCCTCCCTACTTCTTCGCCAAATGTAGATATTATCCCATCTCATATAGATTTAGTAGCGGCAGAGATAGAACTGGTGGACAAGGAAAACCGCGAATACATGCTGAAAGAAGCTTTGAAGGAGATAAAAAATGAATACGACTATATCATTATAGACTGTGCGCCGAGTTTGGGGCTTATCACCATCAATGCACTTACTGCTGCGGATTCGGTTATCATCCCTGTTCAGTGTGAATATTTCGCATTAGAGGGGCTTGGAAAACTTCTAAACACCATCAAAAACATACAAAGTTTCCACAATCCTAACTTGGACATAGAAGGACTTCTTCTAACGATGTTTGACTCTCGTCTAAGGCTTTCTAACCAAGTAGTAGAAGAAACCAACTCGCATTTCCCTGAAATCGTTTTCGAAACTATCATCAGCAGAAACACGCGTCTGAGCGAGGCGCCAAGTTTTGGTGAAAGTATCCTAAAATACGATGCAGAGAGCAAAGGAGCTGTGCAGTATATACAGTTGGCGGAGGAAATTTTGCTAAAAAATGAACAAAAAATTCCGAGCAAAAAGAAGGAAAGTAAAAAATCAAAAAAGTAAATCGCTCTTATAATATTTAAGACAAAAAGAGCGTTCGTAAACATACAAAATCTATGAAAGATAAAAAAAGAGCTATGGGGCGCGGCCTCGGAGCTATTCTAAGTGCTGAGTCCAAGGCTGTGCAGTCTGCGACAGATGCAGGAGCAAAGGATTTGGTAGGGAATATTGTAGAAATTCCTATTGAGGATATCTATCCTAATGCCAACCAGCCGAGAACTCATTTTGATGAAAAGGCATTGCAGGAACTTGCCGAATCCATCAAGGTTTTGGGGATTATACAACCCATAACGGTAAGAAAAAACGGGGCTAAATTTGAGATTATCTCTGGGGAAAGAAGATACCGCGCTTCCAAAATGGCTGGTCTAAAAGAAATCCCTGCCTATGTAAGGCTGGTAAATGACCAAGAACTGCTGGAAATGGCTTTGGTGGAAAATATCCAGAGAGAAGACTTAGACGCCATAGAAGTAGCCCTTACCTATCAGAGATTATTAGAAGAAATCGGTCTTACGCAGGAAGCGCTCAGCCAGCGTGTAGGGAAAGAGAGAAGTACAATCACCAACTCTATCCGACTTCTAAAACTAAGCCCAGATGTTCAGCAGGCTATTCGAAATGGTGACATTTCCGCTGGACACGGAAGAGCGATTTTAAGTTTAGAAAACCCTGAACACCAGCAGGTTTTATTTGAACAAATTGTAAATAATAGATTAAGTGTAAGACAGGCGGAAGAAGCTGCAAAACATTTCAAAAGTCCAAAAGAAATCTCTATTTCCAAGGAGCCGAAAACCCTTCCGAACAACCTCCGCAGAGCTGAAAAAACCCTTGCTGATGCTCTGGCACTAAAAGTAGAAATAAAATCTTCTGCAAAGGGAGACAAAGGGAAAATAGTCCTTAACTTTGACAATGAAGAAGAATTAGAGAAAATCCTCTCTTATTTTAACTAAATCAAATGAAAAAATTATTCGGTTTTATATTCGTGTTTATTTCTTATTTTTTCTTTGCACAAGAAGCAGAGAAAAAAGACTCAGTGCAGGTAGAAAACGAAATAGTCACGGATATAGAGCTACTCCATAATAAGAAAACTTCTTACTCTGGACTCAGCCCTACCAAAGCGGGCTGGCGGTCTGCCATCATCCCTGGCTGGGGACAGTACTACAACCGTAAATACTGGAAAATCCCTATTGTCTGGGGTGCGATAGGAACAGGAGTAGGTTTCATCATTTGGAACCAAAAACAATACAAAAGATACAAAAATGCTTTTGAAGCAGAGCTAAACGGCGAACCACACGAGTTTTCTGGAATCACAGGACTAGATTTAAAGACAGCCCTTGGAAATACCCAAGATTCCAGAAGAAGATACCGCGACTATACCATCGCTATCACTGCGGGAATATATCTGCTAAACATCATAGATGCTGTGGTAGATGCCCACCTTGATGAAGGGCGTAAAGACCCTGATTTAGCAATTTCGCCGACCATTCTGCACGATTACACAGACCCAATACATACAGCAAAGGCAGGTCTTGCCCTAAGATATAAATTTTAAAACCAATGAAAATAGCATTAGTAGGATACGGAAAAATGGGGCAGATTATTGATAAAATAGCCCAAACACGAGGACATGAAATAGTGGCTCGGCTCAATGAATCTCCCACTTTGGAAAACCTAAATAACCCTGATGTAGTGATAGAGTTCTCTAGCCCAGAATCTGCATTTGGAAACATCAAATTCTGCCTTGAACAGGGCATTCCCGTAGTATGCGGAACCACAGGCTGGCTTGAGAAAAAACTTGAAATAGAAAAAATCTGCATAGAAAACAACTCTGCATTTTTATATGGGTCTAATTTTAGTTTGGGAGTGAATTTATTTTTCGCTTTGAATGAAAAATTGGCTCAGCTGATGAAACCTTTTAACAATGACTATCACTGCCAATTAGAAGAAATCCACCACATCCACAAGCTGGACAAACCAAGCGGAACAGCAATTTCCCTTGCGCAGGACATTATCGCCAATTCTAATTTTGAAAAATGGAAATTAGATGATACCTTGGGTAAAGAACTGGGCATCAGAGCCATAAGAGAGGAGGAAGTCCCTGGAACTCACATTGTAACTTATCGTTCCGAAGTGGATGAAATCGAGATAAAACACACCGCTTTCAACCGAAACGGCTTTGCATTAGGCGCTGTAATCGCCTCTGAATGGATTATCGGAAGAAAAGGGAACTTTAGCGTAAAAGAAGTTTTAGGATTATAAGAATAAGAAAAGGCAAATATTTAGCCTTTTTTTTATATTTGCACTAAATAGAAAATTATGATAGAACAAATCAGAACTTTTTTATCAGATAATCCCATTGAAAATATTGAAACTTTTTTTGATAATGAAAATATTTTTTGGGTGGACTGGAGAGAATATGATGAAGATATCGTGAGCTATGTCAATGATGAGCTGAGCGAAGCAGACCAAATAGAATGGAAAACCATTCCTTCTGAAAAGGAAGGCGCACTAGATACCGTTATCCTAAAAAAAGATGAAAAAGAAGCAGTTATCCCATATGATGAAGACAAATGGGATAGAGATACGACATTAAAATCTATCGGAAAATTCATCGATGATAAATACAAACTCTGCTGGTTCAAACCTTCTTTGGGTGGCGATACACTTAGTTTCGCGGTTATAGGGAATGAAGATTGGGAAAAACTATCCGCTGAATTTGGAGAGGAAAAACTAAAATTTTACTTCTCGCCTGTGACCGAAGAAAACGAAGTGTTCAACCTATCAATGGACCAAGTCTTCTCACTTATAGAATCAAGAGAGAAAAACAATCCTAACTAAATCTACAAAATATTCAAAATGGAATACTTACTAACTTATTCATTATACATTCTCATTCTCAGTGCATTATTGGGAATTTCCACTTGGAAATTATTTAAGAAAATGGGATACAATCCGCTATTTGCATTTGTCCCGTTTTATAACTATTTCATCATTCTTAAAGAAACCAAAAGACCAAAATGGTGGGTTGTTCTGACCTATTTCCCTATCGTGGGAACTGTGATGATTTCTGTTTTTCATTTGTTTTTAATGGAAAGATTCGGAAAGACCAGTTTTGGACAAAAATTTTTGACAATTGCGCTGCCTTTTGTTTATTTGGCTGTTGTCAATTACTCCTCCTCTACTGAGCTTGTAGATGAAGAAGACATTGATGAAGAAGAAATTAAAAAGGATTCTTTCTGGAGTTCTATCACTTATGCAACTGTTTTTGCTACGCTGATACATACTTTCTCTTTCCAGCCTTTCGGTATTCCGACAGGGTCTATGGAGAGAACGCTTTTAGTGGGAGATTTTCTCTTTGTCAATAAACTAAAATATGGGCTTAGGCTACCTATGAGACCTTTGGCAGTGCCATTTTTACAATCTACCCTATTTGACAGAGCTAAAGATGGCAACCCTAAAAACGACCCAAAATCCTATGTAGAAAGCATAAAATTACCATATTTCCGTCTTCCTGCATTTAGTGATGTTGAGAGAAATGACATCGTGGTGTTCAACTATCCTGGTGACAGCGTTCATACATCTATTGACAGAAAAGACCCATATGTAAAACGAGCTGTGGCCGTGGCTGGAGATGTTTTAGAAATAAAAGCTGGGAAACTCTTCATAAACGGAAAACCAGAGCAAAAAATGGGCGATGCAGAAATCCAACAGGCTTACACTGTCAATGCAAAAACCCAACTGGACATTCCTCATCTATACCAAAATGTAGGTTTCCTGCCTGTGAGAGAATACCAAACATCTGATGGTTTTTCATACACTTTCAGCGGACTTACGCCTACTTTGGCTGAAGAAATCAAGGAAATCCCTGGTGTAACCTCTGTAGAGCCTTCCATTGAGCCAAAGGGAATTCAGGATATTTCTATGCATCTTAACCTGAAAAAATCCCAAGAGGAACAACGAATCATCTATACTGACAAAGTAGATATTTCCAATACCATTTTCCCAATGAACAAGGACTGGAATAAGGACTGGTATGGACCTATCAAAATCCCTAAAAAAGGTGACATCATAGACATCAACCTCGAAACGATACCGATGTACAGCAAACTGATAAGAGAATATGAAAACAATATCTTAGAAGTAAAAGGAAACCAAATTTTCATCAATAAAGTAGCTGCTGACAAATACGAAATCAAACAAAACTACTATTTCATGATGGGAGATAATAGGGATGCTTCATTGGATTCCAGATATTTCGGATTTGTTCCAGAAACCCACATCATGGGTTCACCTATGTTCACTTGGTTAAGTTTAGAAGGTTCTTTCACAGACAACAACTCTTCTTACCAAGCCAATGGCTGGCGTATACGCTGGGATAGAATGTTTAAAGTAACTAACACTGGAGAAGCCAACAAAACCTCTTACTGGTGGGTAGCAGCCATACTGATGGGTATTTTCTTCGGATGGGACTACATCATGAAATTTGTTAAGAAAAAGAAAAATGAAGAATAAAAACTAGGCTGTAAGCATATGCTTATAGCCTTTTAATATTGAGATATGACACCACTTGCAGAAAAAATGCGCCCTAAAAGCCTTGATGAAGTTATCGGGCAGGAACACCTGACGGGAACCAACGGCACTATCCGAAAAATGCTGGAAAATGACACGCTCAATTCGCTCATTTTCTGGGGGCCGCCTGGGACAGGGAAAACTACCCTAGCAGAAATCATCGCAGATCAGTCAGGACGAAAATTTTTCAAACTCAATGCCATAAGCTCTGGGGTTAAAGATGTACGCGAAATCATAGAAGAAACCAAAAAACAAAATCTATTCAGCGGAAAAAGCCCTATTCTTTTCATTGATGAAATTCATCGGTTCAATAAAACCCAGCAGGACAGCCTACTCCACGCTGTAGAAAAAGGCTGGGTAGTTCTCATCGGCGCTACTACGGAAAACCCTAGTTTTGAGGTCGTTGCGGCGCTGCTTTCGCGCTGCCAAGTCTATACCTTGAAATCTCTTTCTTACGAAAAACTGGAAGAACTCCTAAAATCAGCATTAAATCAGTATAATTCTGAATTTCAGTCTAATTTTAAAATCAAAGAAAGTGAGGCTTTTATACAATATTCTGGCGGAGATGCCCGAAAACTTATCAACGGGCTGGAAATCGTTCTCAATCAGTTTCTTAAGGACAAAAACAAGGAAATTACCAGCGAAGAAATTCTCTCTGTTTTACAAGAAAACATGGTGCTCTATGACAAGAATGGAGAACAGCACTATGATATCATTTCAGCATTTATAAAGTCCATCCGTGGTTCAGACCCAAACGCCGCGGTCTACTGGCTCGCGAGAATGCTGGCAGGAGGAGAAGACATCAAATTCATCGCTCGCAGAATGCTCATTTCTGCTTCCGAGGATATAGGCCTTGCCAATCCTAACGCCCTTACAGTGGCCACTCAGTGTTTTCAGGCAGTGAATGTCATCGGCAACCCTGAAGCCAGAATTATACTGAGCGAATGTGCTGTATATTTGGCTGTTTCGCCGAAAAGTAATTCTTCTTATTTAGCTATAAATGAGGCTTTGTCCTTTGTAAAGAAAACAGGAAATCTGCCCGTGCCTCTGCACCTGCGCAATGCACCTACCAAACTGATGAAGGATATGAACTACGGCAAAAACTACCAATACGCACATGATTACAAAGAAGGTTTCGTGGAGCAGGAATTTTTGCCAGAGGAAATAAGTGGAACCAAATTTTACCAACCAAAACAAAACGCCACAGAGCAAAAAATTTTGGAAGAATTAAAGAAAAAATGGAAAAAATATTACTAAACTCCATCTTTTCTATTTACATAAAATTCCAAACCAAAAACCTTTGTAAAAAACAAAAAATTGTCTACCTTTACCACAAACTAAGTTTCAACCTTATACCCAATAATAACTTATGAACACATCAGAATTTGTAAACAGACACATCAGTCTCAATGAAACGAACAAAAACGAAATGCTGAAAAAAGTAGGCGTTTCCAGCATTGATGAGCTGATTTCTCAGACTATTCCACATTCTATCCGATTACAAAAAGATTTAAGCATTTCAGAACCTCTGTCCGAGTTTGAAATGCTTTCTCATTCTAAAGAACTGGCTTCTGAAAATCAGCAGTTTGATTCTTACATTGGACTAGGATACCACCCTGCCATTCTTCCAGCTGTCATTCAGCGAAATATTTTAGAAAATCCTAGCTGGTATACGGCTTACACGCCTTACCAAGCGGAAATTTCACAGGGAAGATTAGAGGCGCTGCTGAACTATCAGACTATGATAGTGAGCCTTACAGGTTTCCCATTAGCAAATGCTTCCCTTTTGGATGAAGGAACTGCAGCTGCCGAAGCTATGCACATGTTCTTCTCAAACAGAACAAAGGAACAAAAAAACGCAGGAGCAAATAAATTTTTCATTTCTGATGATGTTCTTCCACAAACAATCGCCGTGCTGAAAACCAGAGCCGAAGGACTAGGAATAGAAATTACCGTAGGAAAACATAATGGAAATTTAGATAACTCTTATTTCGGAGTTTTACTTCAATATCCTACTAAAATAGGAGTTATAGAGGATTACACAGAAATTATAAAATCTCTGAAAGAACAAAATATTCAAGTCGTTTTAGCATGTGATTTATTGGCTTTAGTTATGCTAAAATCTCCTGCACAGCTCGGTGCTGACTGTGCTGTCGGGACTTCCCAGAGATTCGGTATTCCTATGGGATACGGTGGGCCGCACGCCGCTTTCTACGCTTGTAAAGATGAATACAAAAGAGAAATCCCTGGCCGTATCATAGGAGTTTCACAGGATATGTACGGAAAGAGAGCGCTCAGAATGGCTTTGCAGACCAGAGAACAGCACATCAAGCGTGAAAAAGCAACTTCCAACATCTGTACAGCGCAGGTTCTTCTGGCGGTGATGGCAGGAATGTACGCTGTCTATCACGGAGAAGCAGGACTTAAACACATTGCAGGACAGATACATTTTAAAACTAATGCTTTGCGAGATGCTTTAGCTGAACTGGGCTACGAGGTTGAAAACAATCCAAGTTTTGACACAGTAAGATTTAAACTCAGCGAAGACAAAAAACAGTCTTTGAAAACATTGATGGAAAACCACAAAATCAACCTAAATTATTTCGAAAATGGTTTTGTGAGCGTTACTATCAATGAAGCTACTACAAATAAAAAACTCCAAAAATTAGCAGATGCTTTTGCTGAGTTTATTGGCAAAAATATTGTTAAGATTGATTTAAAAGAACAAATCACCCTTCCTAGCAGTCTTCTAAGAACTGATAAAGTCCTAGCGGAAGAGATTTTCCATAAATACCACACAGAGACAGAACTGATGCGATACATCAAAAAACTGGAGAGAAAAGACATTTCCCTTACACACTCTATGATTTCGCTTGGTTCTTGTACGATGAAGTTAAATGCTGCCACAGAAATGCTGCCTCTATCTTGGCCTGAATGGGGAAATATCCACCCTTTCGTGCCGATGGAACAAGCGAAAGGCTATCAAAAACTAATCAAAGAATTAGAAAAAGATTTAGCCGAAATCACAGGTTTTGCAGGAACTTCCCTACAGCCTAACTCTGGTGCACAGGGCGAATACGCTGGGCTGATGGTAATCCGCGAATACCTAAAACACAAAGGCGAAGGTCATAGAGATATCGTGCTTATTCCACAGTCTGCACACGGTACGAATCCCGCTTCGGCTATCGTAGCAGGGCTAAAAGTAGTTGTGGTTAAAAATCTAGAAAACGGACAGATTGATTTTGAAGATTTAAAAGCAAAAGTAGAACAGCACAAAGAAAATCTGGCGGCATTCATGATTACATATCCGTCCACTTATGGTTTCTTTGACAATAATGTTACAGATATTATCAATCTAATCCATGCCAATGGCGGACAGGTGTACATGGATGGCGCTAATATGAATGCTCAGGTTGGATTTACCAGCCCAGGGCATATCGGTGCAGATGTATGCCACCTAAATTTACATAAAACCTTTGCGATCCCTCATGGCGGCGGCGGACCTGGTGTAGGTCCTATCTGTGTGGCAGAGCATTTGGTTCCGTTCTTACCTTCGAATCCAAATGTTAAAATCGGTTCAGAGCACTCTATCGATGCTATTTCTTCTGCTCCGTATGGTTCTGCCCTTGTGGTAAATATTTCCTACGCCTACATCAAGATGCTGGGAACTCAAGGACTAAAAAAAGCCACAGAATACGCTATTCTAAACGCAAATTACCTAAAAGATGTGCTAAAAGAGCATTATTCTATTTTGTATAGCAATGAAAATGAAAGAGTTGCGCACGAATGTATCGTAGATTTCCGACCATTCAAAACCTATGGTATAGAAGTGGGCGATATTGCGAAACGACTGATGGACTACGGATTCCACGCGCCTACGGTATCTTTCCCTGTGGCAGGAACTCTTATGATAGAGCCTACCGAATCCGAAAGCAAGGAAGAACTTGATAGATTTGCGGAGGCTTTGATAAACATCAAATATGAAATTGATGAAATAGCAAACGGCAAAGCTGACAAGGAAAACAATGTCTTGAAAAATGCACCTCATACGGAACAACTAGTAATCGCTGATGCATGGGACAAACCATACAGCCGAGAAAAAGCAGCATATCCTCTGGAATGGATAAGAGAAAATAAGTTCTTCGCTTCAGTTTCTCGTGTAGATGATGCCTATGGAGACAGAAATCTAATCTGTACTTGTGCTCCTACTGAGTCTTATGCATAGAAAAAAGCTGTTAATGACATTATTATCCTCTATTGGTATAATTTTTGAGAATTATTAAAAACAAAAAATTTAATTTTTAAAATGAAAAAGTTTTTATCAAAAAGAAGTATTTTAGTGGGTGCGCTTGCATTAGTTTTAGGGTTTATCGTTTCTTCTTGTTCTAGGGATAAAGATGATGATGCCATATATACAGCTAAACTACAGGTTCAACATCATAGTAACAATTCAAGAAACAGCACTGTTAATGGCTCTGTAACCTATAGAGATGCTAATGGAAACAAGAGAAAAATATATCTGAGAAGTGGAATGTCAGAAAGTATTTCTTTTGAAGTAAATAAAGGATTTAAATCTTTTGTAGAAGTAAAAGCTACTGATATTTATGGTAATCTATTTGTAAAATGGACAGTAACTAAAACATACACAGGAGCTAGAGTTCAAAACTGGAGTACGAGTTTCACTTCTTACAAAGGACAAGACTTTATGGATTCTTACAAAGAGACTGTAAAATAGTCCTATACATAAGTTTGTAAATTCACTGTAACCAATTCTGTTTTGTACAATCAGGATTGGTTACAGTAATTATGTAATTTTACATTAATGAAAATGAGTTTTATATAAAATATTTTTGAAATCATGAACATCCAGCAGTTAGAATACCTCATCGCCGTTGATAAATACAAGCATTTCGGGAAAGCGGCTTTGGCTTGTCATGTCACACAGCCTACACTCAGCGCGATGATTCAGAAATTAGAAGATGAACTTAGTATAAAAATCTTCGACAGAACCACCCATCCTATCCGCACCACCGATGCTGGAGATGAGATTATTTCCTCTGCTAAAACGGTATTAGAAAGCATTACAGAACTAAAAAATAAAGCTCATTCGCTCAATAATGTATTGGCTGGGAAAATCAATCTTGGGATTATTCCTACGGTTTCTGGATTTCTCATTCCAAATGAAATTTTTGATTTTCTAAATCAAAACCAAAAAATAGAAATGAACATCCACGAAATGAATACCGAAAATATCATAAAATCGCTAAAATCTGGCGAAATAGATGCAGGTATCATTTCCACTCCATATCATGAAACAGAAGAGTTTTTCAGTGATTTTCTTTTTAATGAAGAACTGCTGATTTATTCCTCTTATGAAAATAAAGATGAATATTTTATAGGTTCTGAGGATTTTAATTCGGATAAATTTTGGCTTTTGGAAGAAGGAAACTGCTTGAGAAAACAAATGGAATCCATCTGTCATTTAAAGGAAAACTCACTGAAGCCAAAGAATTTAGAATTCTCGGCATCCAGCATCAGTACTCTTATAAAAATGGTGGATAAAACAGGAGGCATCACTGTGCTCCCAGAACTTGCCATGCAGCAGCTCTCGGAAGAACAGAAGAAAAAAGTTTTCCATTTTAAAAAACCTTTTCCTTCCAGAGAAATTAGCCTCATTTACTACAAACCAACTTACAAACAAAAGATGCTCAATGAATTTGGGACTTTTATAAAAGAGGCTTTATCAAAACATCTTAATTACAATAAAAATCCGAAGAATTTCTCCATTATTGCTCCTCAGTAAAATTTAATTTTGAAGTTTAATTTTTTTATGTAAATTTGCTTTTTAAAATTAAGAGGAAAAATTTGTGCTGATTGCAACCTCAATAAAAAATGCTAAAACAGAAATTCTCTTTTTAGTTTCTTTATTTTGGTTTCACAGTTTATATAAATTTTAAAATCTATAACCCAAAAATAAAGAAATTTATGGCTTACTTATTTACATCAGAGTCCGTTTCTGAAGGACATCCAGACAAAATCGCAGACCAAATATCCGATGCGCTGATAGACCATTTCTTGGCCTATGATAAGAACTCAAAAGTAGCTTGTGAAACGCTCGTAACCACTGGGCAGGTTGTCCTAGCTGGAGAGGTAAAATCTGAGGCTTACCTTGATGTGCAGACCATCGCTAGGGAGGTTATCAATGATATTGGCTACACCAAAGGTGAATATATGTTCAATGGAGATTCTTGTGGAGTAATTTCTGCTATCCACGAGCAGTCGCCAGATATCAACCAAGGCGTGGATAGAATTACCCAAAACTCTGATTTTGAGACCAAAGCAAATGCACAAGGTGCTGGTGACCAAGGAATCATGTTCGGATATGCAACAAACGAAACCGAAAACTACATGCCGCTGGCATTAGACTTGGCTCATTCTATTTTGAGAGAACTTTCTGCATTGAGGAGAGAAAATAAGGAAATCACCTACCTTCGTCCTGATGCAAAATCACAAGTTACGATAGAATATTCTGACAATCACAAGCCTGTGAAAATAGACAGCATCGTGGTTTCTACTCAGCATGATGAATTTGACACAGAAGAAAACATGCTGGCAAAAATCAGAAAAGATATCATCGAGATTTTAATTCCAAAAGTTAAAGCGAAACAAAAACCTGAAATTCAAGCGCTTTTCAATGATAATATTACATTCCATATCAATCCTACTGGGAAATTCGTAATCGGTGGCCCACACGGAGATACAGGACTTACAGGAAGAAAAATCATCGTAGATACTTACGGAGGAAAAGGTGCTCACGGAGGTGGAGCGTTCTCTGGAAAAGACCCTTCTAAAGTGGATAGAAGTGCAGCCTATGCCATGAGACACATCGCTAAAAACCTTGTAGCAGCGGGAGTTGCAGATGAAATTTTGGTTCAGATTTCTTATGCCATCGGGGTTGCTAAGCCTTGTGGTTTGTATATCAACACTTATGGAACTTCCAAAGTAAATCTAACTGATGGCGAAATCGCAGAAAAAGTGCAGCAATTATTTGACCTGAGACCTTATGCGATAGAGCAAAACCTAAAACTGAGAAATCCTATCTACCGCGAAACAGCTGCCTATGGACACATGGGACGAAATTATTATGTAGCGGATAAAACCTTTAACAAAGGAGCTAAAAACGAGCTTACTATCAAAGGTTTAGAGTTTTTCACTTGGGAGAAACTAGATAAAGTGGAAGAAATCAAAAAGGCTTTCGGTCTATAAAATTAAAAACCCACCTAAAAAGTGGGTTTTTATTTTGTTTTAAAGATAATTAATCTTCCAAATCGTCATATTTCGCTAATTCTTCATCACACCACGCGAATGCTTCTTCTACTACTTTTGTAGCTTCATTTGCAACGGTTTCCTCATCATCTCCTTCCAAATCATCCAGCCATTCTACTTCTTCTTCCTCTACATTTAGGATAAATCTTGGATATTCTGTATGCACAACGAACAAATCCTCTGGAAATTCTGAATTATCTGCCATCAAAAACTTTGGTAATTTCATAACTTTCTAAATTTAAATTGTTTAACTAAAAATATATATCTTATAAGGTTTTGCAAAGTTAATAAATATAAATGTAGTTTCTCTAAAAAATATTTTTATTTTATTTTTTGTTGAGTAATGACGGATTTTTCTTTATGAATTCTTTCTATCTCTTCTTTTTTTATTTTAATTTTATAATTTATCGCAATATCTGTATCAAAATAAATAAACTGATTATTTTTCATATCAAATATCGCTTTCCCTATTCCACTTCCTGAAACTAACAAACCCTTTTTTTCACGCTCTTTTCCTTTCTTCGAAAAACTAATCAATATATCAAAATATGCTTTTCCACTATCAATTTTTGTTAGCTTATATTTCATATTCTTTTCTAATTCTGTATATGCTTTTTCAAATCCATATTCAGGAACATAAGTTTTATAAATATGAACTAAATCAAAGCCGTCTCCTATTTTTATTCCTTCTTTTGGAAAATCTACTGACTGATAGTTTTTACTTGTAATTTCAAGCAATAACATTCTAATAGGTGCAGTAGATTCAACCAATATATTATTAATTCCCAGTTCATTGCCTTTTAAAAACTCGCCTTCTATTTTAGCTTCTTTTAATGATATTTTTCTTTTATCAATCTTCGCCTCATTATTCTCTTCTTCCAGAAATAAATTAGAATATTCTATTACAGCTGGAATATCTCCTCCTCGATTTTTATCTGTAAAAATATGACCTCTTACATCAACTCCTATTTTTTCTCTTTCAGGTTTTAAATCTTCGGAAGCATTTTTATTTCTTGTATATACTTCTACTTCTATCAATGTTTTTAAATCTACCAAATACTTTGAATTTGGCTGAAATTCATGCTTAAAGAAATACCTTTTCTCCTGCCCAAAAACAAGCGATGCAGAAGTAATAAATAACAACAATACAAGTTTAAAAACTTTCATGTAAATTATTTTTTATCAATTAGTTTCATGATTTCCAAAGCCACTTTCAGCGCTTCTGTTCCATCTTCCAGACTTACCTCCACGGGCTTATTCTCGGTAATGGAGTTTGCAAAACTTTCCAATTCATCCAAAATGGCATTATTCGGTTGGATATTAGGATATTCGAATATGATTTGGTTTCTTTCGCCCTCTGCATTTTGGATAATCATATCAAAATCTGATGGATTTTCAGGAGCTGGTTTCATACGGATAACCTCTGCTTTTTTCTCTAAGAAATCCACCGAAATATAGGCGTCTCTTTGGAAAAATCGGCTCTTTCGCATGGATTTCATTGAGATTCGGCTCGTGGTAAGGTTCGCTACACATCCGTTCTCAAATTCTATTCTGGCATTGGCAATATCGGGCGATTTGCTGACCACACAGACGCCGCTTGCATGGATGTTTTTCACGGGAGATTTCACCAAAGAAAGCAAAATATCCAAATCATGTATCATCAAATCCAAAACCACAGAAACATCCGTTCCTCTTGGATTAAACTCAGCCAAACGGTGGATTTCAATGAATTTTGGTTCACTGATAAACGGCTTCGTAGCGATAAATGCAGGATTGTAGCGCTCTACATGCCCTACCTGCGCCCTGATTCCCTTTTCATTACAAAGCTGAATAATCTCTTCTGCCTGTTCCAAAGTCTGAGTTACAGGCTTTTCTATGAAAAAATCCAAGCCTCTTTCTATGGCTATTTTAGCATAGTCATGATGATAAAATGTAGGCGTCACGATGTCCAAAACCTCTATTCTATCCAAGAGTTCGTCCAAGTTTTCATAAAATTTGTATCCAAATTCTGCTTCCAGCTTTTTGGAATTTTCTATATCTTTATCATGAAAGCCCACCAAATCGTATTTTTCTGATTGGTTGAGCAATTTCAAATGTATTTTCCCAAGATGCCCAGCACCTACTAAACCTGCTTTTAACATTACTTTTTTGTATTTAAAAGAATTTTGCCAAAGATAAGGATTTTTATTTTTTTTCTTTATTCCATTATGATTTCTAGGATTTTATTTTAATGGAAATATTTTAAAAACAAAATTGATAATATCTACTAAAATATTTGTAACTTTGAGGCAATATTTAATCGAAGATGAGTAATTTAGAAGATAAAAAAAAAGCACTAAGTTTAGTCCTAGAAAAAATGGACAAGACCTATGGAAAAGGAACTGTAATGAAGCTGGGAGACAGCGCAGTAGATGATACAATAGAAGTAATTCCGTCTGGTTCTTTGGGGCTGGATATTGCCCTCGGTGTAGGTGGATATCCACGAGGAAGAGTGATAGAGATTTTCGGGCCTGAATCATCAGGGAAAACTACCCTTACACTACATGCCATCGCTGAAGCCCAAAAAGCAGGAGGAATAGCGGCTTTCATAGATGCAGAGCATGCCTTTGACAGAAATTATGCAGCAAAATTAGGAATTGATTTAGAAAATCTTATCATTTCTCAACCAGACAATGGAGAGCAAGCCCTTGAAATTGCGGACAACCTCATCCGTTCTGGTGCGATAGACATCGTAGTAATAGACTCTGTGGCGGCTCTTACTCCAAAGGCCGAAATAGACGGCGATATGGGAGATTCCAAAATGGGACTACACGCTAGGCTGATGTCTCAAGCACTAAGAAAACTCACAGGAACTATCAATAAAACCAAATGTACCGTGATTTTCATCAACCAGCTGAGAGAGAAAATAGGTGTGATGTTTGGTAACCCAGAAACGACTACTGGTGGAAACGCCCTTAAATTCTACGCTTCTGTGAGAATAGACATCAGAAAAGCCAGCACACCGATAAAGGTAGGCGATGAAGCCGTAGGAAGCCGAGTAAAAGTAAAAGTGGTGAAAAATAAAGTAGCACCTCCTTTCAGACAAGCAGAATTTGACATTATGTACGGCGAGGGAGTTTCTAAAATCGGAGAAATCTTAGACCTTGGTGTAGACTATGATGTAATTAAGAAAAGTGGCTCATGGTTCAGCTATGGAGACACTAAACTAGGACAAGGTAGAGATGCTGTGAAAGAACTTCTAAAAGACAATCCAGAACTTACCGAAGAACTTAGCCAGAAAATAACTGAAGCCATTAAAAATAAAGAGTAATAAATCTTTTCATAATTATATTAATTTTAATGGAAACGCCCTGATGAAAATTTCATCAGGGCGTTTTTTGTTCTGTGTATTTTACCATTTATTAAAAAAATATTACTTTTGCAATACAAAGGGCAGGTTTAAAAGAACCGCCCATTGTGCCGCCCTTGAAACAGAGGGATTAAAAAAGACTGCTTTTAAAAGTAGTCTTTTTCTATTTAGTAATAAAAAACTTTTGTAGTTGAAGAAACGATTTTGTGAGTTGCTTTCAAATTCTTTAACTTTGTGGATACATCACAGCCACCTGTCTTTGTTGTTGCCATAATAATATGTTGTGAGTTGCTTTCAAATTCTTTAACTTTGTGGATACATCACAGCCTCTAAAAACTCGTTACCTAAATCTTTATCGTTGTGAGTTGCTTTCAAATTCTTTAACTTTGTGGATACATCACAGCTTTTCATAATTTAACAATTTTTAATGATTAGTTGTTAGTTGCTTTCAAATTCTTTAACTTTGTGGATACATCACAGCAT
>CAUQVP010000029.1:0-17332 GCA_963521545.1 uncultured Flavobacteriaceae bacterium
ATTACCTTTTCAGATGCGGCGAAACCAGTTTATAGGTTTAGGGATTTTAGGAATCCTTATTTTGGTTTTTCAGTTGGTTTTTTATTGGTTTAAAAACAATGAGAAGCATGAGCCCGTTGTAGTGGAATTTGTGAATGAAAAGGCGGGAAGCGAACTAGTTTTATCAGAATTTAATCCAAATGAACTCACTGCAGAGCAGTGGAAAAAACTCGGTTTTACAGAACGGCAGGTCAAAACCATTCTGAATTATAAAGAGCTGGTCGGTGGAGAATTTCTCTCAAAGGAGCAGCTGGCAAAATGCTATGCCATTTCTCCTGAAAAATTTGCGGAAATAGAGGCGTATATTCTGCTTCCAGAGAAAACTGGCAAGAAAAATAATTTTGAAAATTCTTTTACCAAGAAAGAACTAAAAATATTAGGGAAATTTAATCCTGATTCCTATTCGGCGAAAGATTGGGAGAATATGGGCTTTTCCCAAAAGCAAGCCGAAGCGATTATTAAATACAAAAACTATCTCGGCGGGAGTTTCCGAAGCAAAGAGAAGTTTAGGGAATGTTTCATCATCAGCCTAGAAAATTACCAACGGCTGGCACCTTACTTGCTTTTGCCTGAAACTGCACCTGATTTCGCACCAAAACCGAAAGAAAATAAGCCTAAAATAGAATACAGCTATTTTGACCCAAATGCTCTAGATGCGCAGGGCTGGCAGAGATTAGGTTTTTCTGAAAAACAAGCCCAAGTAATCATAAATTACAAAGATAAAAATCTGAAAGGAAGTTTTAAAAGTCTGGAAGATATTGAAAAATGCTTTGTAATTTCGGCAGAAAAATTCCAAGAGTTGAAACCTTGGATAAAACTACAAGTCCGAGAAAAAGAAGAACCTTCCAAAGCTGTGACACCAGCCAAAACGGATTTTTCTAAAATAGACCTGAACAGCATTACTTTCAAGCAGTTGGTAGAATTTGGGTTTAATGAAAAGGCAGCGGCAAGCTATTTAGGATACCGAAAAAAGTTAGGAGGATTTGCCGATAAACAGCAGATTTTGGAGACTTATAATGTGGATAAAGACTTGGCAAGGGATTTAATTTCCACCAGCCCAATGGATGTTTCTAAAATCCAGAAATACGCTATCACAGATGCGCCAGAGGATTTTCTGAAAACGCATCCATATTTCCGAAAATACGGCGAAAAAATTATTTTCTACAGAGTGAGTTTCCCATCAGAAAAGGAGATTTTTAAGAAGATAAAAGCCACACCTGAGGAAATCACAAAAATGAAAATGTATTTGAAATAATTGTAATAAAAAAAGTATGAGCGAAAACTCATACTTTTTGATTTATTGTAGTTTGTTAGAATCAGCGATGAACTGTTTCAATCCATTATCAGTCAAAGGATGATTCAAAAGATTCAGAATAGAAGCAAGAGGAGAAGTTACTACATCTGCACCTATTTTAGCACAATTTATGATATGCATAGGGTTTCGGATAGAGGCTGCAAGTATCTTAGTTTCAAATAGATAGTTATCATAAATTACTCGGATGTCTTCTATCAGCTGGATGCTGTCAGTAGAAATATCATCTAATCTTCCTAAAAAAGGTGAAACATAGGTAGCTCCTGCTTTCGCTGCCAAAAGAGCCTGTCCAGCCGAAAATACCAAAGTACAGTTGGTCTTTATCCCATTATCCGCGAAATATTTTATCGTTTTTATTCCGTCTTTGGTCATTGGGATTTTTACTACTATTCGCTCGTGTAGGGCTGCCAGTTCTTTCCCTTCTTTTATCATACCTTCGTAGTCAGTAGATAGCACTTCGGCGCTTACATCTCCATCTGAAATTTCGCAGATATCTCTATAATGCTGTAGAATAGCTTCTTTTCCTTTGATTCCTTCTTTTGCCATAAGGGAAGGATTGGTTGTAACTCCATCCAAAATACCAAGATTTTGGGCTTCTCTGATTTGTTCTAAATTTGCTGTGTCAATAAAAAATTTCATCTTTCTTGATTTTAAAAAGGATACGAATTTAGCATTTTATTCTCAATTAAGCAAAATTAGTCTTCTATATAGATGATTTGCCCGTCTTCCAGCTGATAGGCTGTTCCTACTTTTTTTCCTTTGGTTTTGTTTTGGGAGTTGTTTTGGTCGGCGGAAGGCGTGTATTTTTCTATCTTGTTTCCTTTTTTGGAGATGATTTCCATGTTGTCTTTCCCAGGGTTTTTCACGACGGTAAAGTCTTCTTTGCTGAAAACTTCGGTCATGTTCATATTCATTACCATAGCCACCATCAGAGCAACAGCAAAAACCATCGCTACATCAAATAGATTGACCACCACACTCAGCGGGTCAGTGTCTTCTTCTCGTTTGAAAATAGGAACTCTTCGGCGTTTGTTTCTCATATATTGCCTTTGTTTTGGGTTAGAATTTGTGCTACATAGTCCAGATTGTTGGTGTCTTTGGCATACCATCTTTGTTTGAATTGCAGGGTAATCATCCCGATTAAACTGATGACCAAGCCCACCACCGTAGTAGCGAAAACCACCTGCATGTTGTAAGCCATTCCTGAGATGTCGCCCGAAGAAAGTCCCGTGAGGGCAGGGCTCATCGCGATAAGAGTCCCTATAAGTCCTAATACAGGCCCTACTTTTGCAAGTAGTTTAGAGGTTGCGATATCTTTTTCGGCTTCGTTTTCAAAATTAGAAATCATAAAATCTGAATAAGCATCGCTCGGCGGATGTGCGAGCAGGTCGCGTAGATAGCGGATGTAGAGCGAGTTATCTTTCTTTGGGAGAAGGTTTCTCAGCTCGTCTATATTTTCGGATGATAGGTTTTTCATTGCATTGTCCAGAGCTTTATCGTTCTTGAATTTGGTTATAAACTGATTGTAAAAACTTCCTGTAAGAAGAAGAGCGCGAACGAAAAGTATTAGAAGAATAATAACATCTGGAATAAGAAGACTATTTGCTACCCAGAATAAAACCTTTGATATTGTTTCCATTTTTATAACTGATTGTTTCTATTTTTTATTTGATTATGATTAAATTTTACTTTGTTGATTAGATAAACTAGATTGTTTTACTTTAAATTTTAAATAAAATCTGAAAAGTTATCTTACTTTATTATTTTATTAGATGATAATTTAAATTTTATATCTTATTTTTTAATATTTTTATCTTTATTTTTGATTTTTATAGATAGAAATAAAGTTTTTCTATATAGTTTTTTGAATTCATTATCTACCTTTATTGTTTTTATAGATATTATTTTTAATTTATTATCTTGTTTTTTTTAATTTTAATATTGATTTAATATGTTTCTATTATAATTTTGGTTTTTTATAGATTATTAAGTTTAATTTTATCTCTTTAATTTCCAATACCATCTATTTATCATCATTCCTAAGATAAAAATTCCAATAAATAAGATAAAAGCAATTCCTAAGAACTTGAAAGAAATAGGTTCGCTTTTGGGAACATAGATAAGATTGCTGCTGGAAGTGATTATCAATCCCAGAATACCGATGAACAAGCTGGTAAGCAGATGCACTTCGATACGGAAATCTCTTTCAGGGAAAAACGCTTGGATGCACCACGCTCCACCGATGATGAACAGTGCCGAACCTGCCGAAAACAGCATGGTAATGGTGAAAAAATCCATTCCTGAAAAGTAAAAAAAGCTCTGCGTAAGGAGATAAAACAAAACAGGGAGTATCAGTAGGGCAGGGCAGGCTTTTAGGAAGGTGTTCCATCGGTTTTTCTCTGCGAAAAAAAGTCCTTTCAGTTCGGAGAAACAAAAGGCAAGACAGAGGGCAACCTCTATGGTTACTAGCACCGCGATATTGCTTAGTATAGAAGGCGTTTTGAGGGCGTTTTGTATCGTTACCTGCGACTGTTCCATCGCATACGGATAAGCCCAAAATAGAAACACGACCGACAAAACCGCGGCTGCCGCAACTTGCCGAAGTTTCCAAAAACTGAATTTCAGTACGGCGTTGATGAGGATAAAGACCAATAAAATATTTAAAACTAACTGCATTTTTTCTCTACTTCAAGGTGTGGTTTCTTATCGAGCAACTGATAAATTTGATACCTTTTTCGGTTCTTAAAAAACTAAAAAGGTCTTGGTGAAGGAATTTTCCATTTCCATCATGATTTGTGATAATAAGACTGAAAAAAGGATATTTAGACATGTTTCTTCTGCCGCAGTTATTATAATGATGCTGGATTTTTTGCTCTATATCCTCGGTAAGCGGAGTATAGTTTTCTACCATGATTTGCACATTTTTCTTGTTCTTGTAGCCTTCCAGCCTTTCTAATAAAATAGCATGATTTTTCTCTAAAAAATCTTTTGCAAGTTGTGATATCCAGCCTTTTTCTTCGTCCCAATAGACGATTTTTTCATATGAATTTTTTAGAAGATTTTTCTTGTTTAGATTTTTGAAAAACTTTTGGTTTAGGAAGTTTTCAAATAATTTTTCATTGTCAATGAAGGAATAATATTTCCCATTTGTTCCCAGAAAACTAACTCTTTCGGTAGATTTTTTAGGTTGGCTCTGGATATGGAGTGAGTGAAAGTCCAGAGTAAGCTGGTCATCTTGGAAATTTTTAACCAAAACCTCATTTTTATTGTTGATGAGAAGGTTTTCTCCGCCAGCCCAGTAGGGATGTTCATCATCATCACTATCTTTCATTAGTTTCGCTCCTTTTAAAGCAACAGAAAGTCCGTTTTCAAAAGGAGTCATATCATTGTATAGAGCTGGGATAGCCACTTTTGCTGCTGTATCAAACATACCGACATTTCCTGTTTTAGGATCTCGAAATTTGATGAAACCTTCGTTTTCGCAGTCAAATGCCATATCAAAGACATAAAGGCTGTCTTTCCCGAATTTTTTTCCGTTTTTCAGCATGTAGTAGCTGTTAAATTCTCCATTGGCATCTTCCATAAAAGCAGCGATTTTGTCAAACTTATTGGCCGAAGTAAATCCCTTGAATTTGGGTTCTATCATCACTTCTCCTTTGCTGTTTTTAAAGCCGAAAAGATATTCTTCATCGTCATAAAAGTAAGTCCAGATGTCTGATTTTTGTGCAAAAACACTGCAAGATGTCAGCAGTGAAAGGAAAATGACTTTTAGTTTCATAAAAATGTTTTAGTATTTAATACGCACAAATATAAAATTGAAATTTCAAATATGAACGAAAATTATCAATTTATTAAGTTTAAAATTAAAAATAAAAACTGTTTGGAATACGGCTCGCACTCCAAACAGTTTTTTTAGGAATTACTCATTTTTTCTTTTTTTCTTGAAATAAATCAGCAGCCCGATGAATGCAGCTAAAATTCCTCCGCCTATGAGCAGTCCGTTCAGCGGCATTTTTTCTTTCGCCTGTTCTGGATTTACTTCTTCTTTTTTCAGGACTTTTCCTTCTTTGGTGCTAATTTCCTCGGTGCTTCCTGTTTTCATTTTTTGAAGCTCGGATTTGTATTCTTTGGCTTCATTTTCAGGAAGTTTCCCAGCGATGTAGTTTTGCAGTTTCTCGTTATTTGCAGAGAAAGAGGAGGACTCAGCCCCGAATTCTTTCACTAGTCCATTGTGCATAGAAGCAAGGTTGGAAATCTGCTCCGCGGAGGCTTTCCACATTCCTTTTCGTGTGGCTTCCAGCATTACGGCTGTGATGGTTTGTAAGGAAGCTCCATTTTCTTTGTGAATGAATTCTCTGATGCCCAGATTATGCTTGTCCTCTACATAGGTTTCGTAGAGTTCGTTCCACATTTCATCATCTATCAGTTCTGGGCGTGTGGCTTCCCAGCCGAACATATTGGTGGTGATTTCCGCAATCTGCCCTGCACTGGATGCTTTCCCTTTCATTTTTTCTTTGATGTATTTAGGGTTGAAAATAGTCGCTCTGGCTTCCACGCCTACGGCTTCTTTCAGTTCCTGCATACGCATATTTTTGCGGTTTCTGTAATCTGCAAAATAGGCATCTGGGTCTTTTCCTGTGACTTCTTTTATGGCGGTGTTCATTCCTCCCATGAATTCAAATACATGGTCAAGGCTCAGAGCGCCCCAAGTGTTGTTTTGTCTGGCATGGATAAGAATATCCGTATTTTTCAGGGCTGCTTTTAGCATTCCTTTTTCGTATTTTCCCCATTCTTTTTCATTTCCGTAGAGTGCTCCCATGTTGTGCATGTAGGTTTCGGCGATGTCTTTTTGAGAATCCCATTTGTCTCCTGCAAGCATCATTTCTTTAGTTCCTGTGTCATATCTTCCTTGCTGTCCTCCGAAAATACGATAGTTGGACATTTCACGGGCTTGTTTAGGGCTTACCCCAGCATTCACCAGTTCTTTTTCTATGGCGATGTTTCCAGCACTTACTTGGTTTTCGAAGTTTTCATCTTTTGCATTGGCTGCCAGTTCTACAGCTTTTGTTAAAAGGAATAAACGCGATGCCGCCAAGTCTCTGAACTGTCCAGAAGTCTGAATGACAATGTCTATTCTCGGTCTTCCCAGCTCTTTTGATGGTATCAGTCTGACATCTACCACCCTTCCGAAGGAATCCCTCACAGGCTCTACGCCCAGCATATAAAGGGCTTGAGCGATAGAAACACCTTCGGTCTCTATGAACTCACTGCTCCAGAAAGTATAGGCTATCTTTTTAGGATACTCGCCTTTGTGGTTTTTTCTGTATTCTTCTATCGTATTTTGGGCAAGTTTCACGCCTCTTTCCCAAGCCATTTCGGAAGGTGTCATTTCTGCATTCACGGCATAGAGATTCCTTCCCGTAGGCACGGCTCTTGGGTTGGCAACGGCATCGCCGCCAGAGGAAGGCGCTACATAACCGCCATTTAGAGCATTGAAGAAAGATTTTAGCTCTATTTCAGGGCTTTTTAGCAGGCTTTCTTTGTAGAAAACCACATTGTTGATAGTCTGTTCTATATCCAAAATTGCCATCGCTCTTTCTTTCTGCTCTTTTGAGATTTGGTTGGTTTCAGGTTTTTGCCCAGCTTTAGGTGTGGAAACTTTTAGTTTTCCTCCGACAAAGCTTGGTCTTTCGCCAAGTCTTTCTCCTCGTTTTACTTTTTCCATCAGCTTTTTAGCAACGAACTCGGGCATTCCATCAGGGATTTTACCTGCTTTTAGTTGTTTCTCTACTTCGGTAAGTTCGCCATTTTTGGACTTCATTTTCTTCTCCATTGCTTTTTTCACGAAGTAAGGCATTTCTCGCTGCGGTGTGAGAAGTTCTCTAGCTTTTTCGATTTCTGATACCGAGATTTTTGCTGTTGCCGCTATAAAATCAGGGCTTACAGCTTTTCCATTAAGGATTTGTAGAACGATATTTTTGGCAGGATTAAGGTAATTTTCGGTAAAGAAAGCCTTTCTTTTCAGCTGCTGGTCGGTCACTTTTCCTGAAATTTTATCCAAAGCAGCGAGGCTGTATGCCAGCGGGTCAGTGCTCATCGCCAGAACGGTAGAGCTGATTTTATCCGAAGTGTAAGGAATGCCCATGGTGTAAAATTCTCCATTGATTTTTTCCGTAGCGATTTCCTCCGCGAAGTTTTCCAGTTTGTCTATTTCCTCCTCAGAATAAGGTTTGGAAGTGATACTGTCCAATCGCAAATCCCTGTGTAAGCCCATTTTAACGGCTATTTTCTTTATTTGTAGAGAAATATCTTTCTTGTGAGCTTCGTCTTGGGTTTTGTAGTAATAATTGATTTTATCCAAAAGTTCATTGAATATAGAACGAGCCTCGCTTTCCGTAAATGCTGGCGTCAGATACGAGATTAAAGTTGCATAAGTACGGCGTTTTGCGATGATGCTTTCTCCGATGTTTCCTATCGTATAGTAGTAGAAATGAGGAACAGCGCCCACCAGAATATCGCCCCAGTCATCGCTGGAAAGAGCCACTTGTTTATTGGGTGTAAATTCTAAACTTCCATGCGTTCCGAAATGAATCATAGCATCTGCCTTGAAGCCTTTTTGAGCCCAAAGATAAGCCCCAATGTAGGCATGTGGAGGGATTTCTTTCACGCCGTGATTTACTTTAAATTCATCATCTGTGCTCAGTGCAGCAGGCGGCTGAGGAAGAATAGCCACATTTCCGAAAACGATTCTAGAAATTGCTAAATATCCTTTTCCATCTTTTTTAGTTCCCATGAAACCTTCGGAAGCGGCTCCATTGTGCTTCATCACTTCTTCGTACATTTGGGTTTGCACGGAGTTTTTGAGCCAGTTTGTGTATTCTGTATCGTTTATGAGAGCAGGTTTTCCATTTTGGATAAAATTGTCAAAACTGCCCATCGCATTGCGGTTATAGACATTTCCCTGTGTGTTGATGAGCTTCTGAAAATCAGCCTCGTTTTCAGGAAGTCCATCTACATTGTATCCTTCGGATTTCATTCTTTTTAGGAAATTGTACAGCGAAGAATTAGTTTCCAATCCCTGCGCAACGAGAGAGTTTTGCCCTTGTCCTTTGAAGTAATAAATGGCAACTTTCTTGTCCTGATTGTTTTTCTTTTTCAGGTTAATGAAATTATTAACAATTTGAGTAAATTTTTTCAATCGGTCAGGAATCGTTTTGAAAACGACCATTCCATCATTTCTTTTCTCCTGAGCAATAAGGACATATGGATACACCGCGCCGTCCAGCTCTGGCATTACGATAGTCTGTCCCATAAATCCACCAAACATTCCCATAGGGTCTTTTAGCCAGTCTTCTTCCAGCTGAATAACGGAAATAGGCGTGAAAATCGGGATGTTTTTTTCTTTTAGCCAATCCACGGTCTGTTCAGGATTGGTCATCTGCAGTCTTCCGTGTGGGAAATAAATCACGGCATCAGGGTTGATCTGCTCCAAAAATTCTACTCTCTTACCGAAAGAAGCGAAAGGATAGACATTTAGCCCAGATTTCTGAAGAGAAACGATGATGCTGTCTATGTGAGCCTTGTTTCCAGAAAAAGGGTCGTGGATACCAGAAACTATGGCGATTTTTGGTTTTCCTTCTTGGTAAAGATTATTTTTTTTGAGATAATCTTCATAGGCTTTTATATCAGAAAAAGCCACTTCTTCATTGATATGAAAGAAAACATCTTCTTTTTTCTCCGTGACTTTTTCAGGTTCTTCAGCAAAGAATTTTTTGCCATCGATGTATTTTCGGACATATCTCGCAAAGTTTTGGAAATTTTTCTTGTTTCCGCTGGAAAGATAGCTGTCCACTTTTTCTGATTGAGATTCGCTCAGACTGCTGATGTCGTTTTCAGGTGAGGTCACAGACACGAAATGTGTAGGGACTTTTTCAGCAGTTTTTATAATGGTATTTCGCTGATTTTCATCTATTTTAATACCCATTCCCCAAGCCAGAATGAAATCATAATTTTTCAATTTATCGAGCTGGTCTAGCGGCACTTCTTCGAATTTGATGAAACTGTCTTCATTGGACAGCGCCATATTGGACACTTGGTAATTTGGGAAATTTACCAACGCGATGCGGGTAGCAGAAGCCCATTTGCTCCATGTGAAATATCCCAAAGAAACGGCAAGAAGTCCTAATATAATGGATAAAATTCTTTTTTTATTTTTCATAATTGTTTAACTTTTATCATTGATTTTCAAGGTTATAACTCTTTGATTAAATCTTTTGTAAAAATATGGAATCTTATAAAGCATTCTAAAAAGGAAAGGGTATCTGCCCTTGTCATAATCACTCATAAAGTATTCATTTTCAATATGTATTTTGGAATTCCAAGCTTCCATTTCTTTGGAATTTAGAAGAGACCATTTGAATTCTGGGCGTGTTTTTCCCTTCATTGTTCCTAATGAATCATGCTTTTTTGAATTTCCAACCAAGGAAAAAGCCAGCATATCAAACACTACGGTAACCTCTTCAAAATGAGCGCATAAAGAATTAAAAAAGTTCTGAACATCTTTTGGGTCAAAATACATCAAAACACCTTCTATTATGAGTAAAACAGGCTTTCTGTGAGCTTTTACTATTTCTATCCATTTGTAATCAAATAAAGATAGCGAAATAAATGTATTTGTTTCATTTTCAGTGAATAAATGTCGACGAAGCTCAATTACTTCTGGTAAATCAAGGTCGTACCAATGGGTGATTTTAGGCGAACCAATACGCTGATAACGAGCATCTAACCCTGAGCCTATCTGCACCACTACTGCATCAGGGTGTTTTTGGACAAATTTTTTGGCTTCATTATCGATTAGATTTGCTCTGATGCAGACTCCAGCCTGAGAAAATTTAGCATTTTTAAATTTAGAAAAATCGTAATCAATTTTATTGATGATTTCTAAAGCTTTTTCATCATAAAGCAGAGCATTGGAAGGTTTTTTCCGTGTTTCTTCAGCCTTTGCCCAAAGAGTGATGAGCATGGTTTCTGGAACATCTTGTAACCGATTGGTCGAAAATTTATTTTCCATTTTTGGAATCTTTATGGTGTTGAAAATGATTTAGTTATCGTCCGTATCTTGAACTTTTTTATTGAAATTCCATTTTAAGCCCAGATAAAATGTCCTTCCGATATCCACGGAGGAGTAGAAGCCTACTTTGTCCGCAGTGTAGCCAAAAATATTATTAATTCCACCAGTCAGAGTAAAGCCTAGCGGAAACTTTGAAGCCAGCTGAAGCCGCCAGATAGAGTAGGGCGCATAGCTGACGAAAGAACTGCTGTCATCATCATATATTTTGGTGCGGCTGAGGTATTTTCCGCTGATGATGATGCTTGGGATGTAATATTTAGCCGAAGGAATGTATTCCGCCTTGAAAGTCAGCGTGTGCGGGCGGTTTTCGGATCTTCTTTTTCCAATGTCGTAGTAGGAATAAGAACCTTTGAAATGGAAATTCTTGTTCAGCTTGTATATCGCTGATACTTCGGAACTTAGAACATCTGTATTTCCATGGAAATTGACATGGCGAAGGGTGTCCCCGATGTTTCCTCTCAGGTTGATTTTATCCTTTATTTTTGAATATTGAGTGATGAAAGTCAAGTTCAGTTTTTTAAAGTTAAAATCAATGGAAATATTGAAATTATCGCTTGTTTCTGGTCTTAAATTTTTGTTCCCCATAAGCTGGAATCCTCCTCCCCAAGGGTGGAACCAGTTGGTATAGAGTTCTTTAAGCGTGGGCGAACGGAACCCGCCTGAATATCCAGCGCGGATGGTCATCGTTTCATCAAATCTATACATTCCCGACAGGCGGAAAGTGAAATATTGTTTAAAAATAGAGTGATAGTCCATTCTGGCGCCTGTAACGAGCGTCACAGCTGGATTTATCACCCAGTCCTGCTGTGTGAATGCGGAGTAAGTCTGGGCGTTTTCCCTGCCTCCTGTGTTTTCGTTTTTGAACATGAAACTCAGTAGTTTTTCCGAAAGCACCTCGCCGCCAGCTACAAGGGTATGTTTTTTAAACAAATTCTGATTGTATTGGGAGCTGGTTCTCCATATTTCATTTTCGTAGACTTTTTCGTCTTCTTTGAGCAGTTTGTAATATTTAAATTTGTCATACCTGTCAAATGCCCCAGAGATGCTTAGATTTTGATTTTCATTGAATTTAAAGTTGGTTTTTAGCCCAATGTTATAATTGTAATAATGGTCTCTTACCTTTTGGCTTGAAGGGTCACCACCATTTCTCTCACTGAAATAAAATCCTGGTGTGAGGGCGATGTCGATTTTAGGGCTTAGATTGAATGTCAATTTAGGATTAAAGCCATAGTTGATAAATCCAGCGACATTGAGTTCGTTGTATTTTTCTGTAATTATTTCATTTCCAAAAGGGTCTGTTTGCTTTTCTAAAGTCGGGACTCTATCCTTGATGATGTATGGAGTCCTCATTTTGTAGAAAGAAGCAAGGCTGAGGCTTCCCCATTTTTGTTTCGTTCCTATGGAGAGATTTGCCTTGTGGTCTCTGCTGCTGTCGTAGAGGTCGCCAGCATTGATGTCCAGCGGACTTTTAGAGTCTTTGGTGATGATGTTGATCACTCCACCGATGGCATTAGAGCCATAGAGCGAGGAGGAAGCTCCTTTTATGATTTCTATCCGTTCGATGTTGTCTATATCTATCCTTTCGTAGTCTATGTTATCAAAGGTTTCGCCTGCCATTCTTTCGCCGTTCATCAGAAAAAGAACATATTTCCCGCCGAATCCCATCATGTTGATATTAGGACTTCCGCCATTGTATGTGAAATTGATGCCTGAAAATTCGTTTTCCAAGAATGTTTTGAAATCGGTGGACTGAGATTTTTTAATATCTTCAGAGGTGATCACTTGTACAGTGATAGGGACATTTTTTAGGTTTTTCTTTGTTTTGGTAGCGGTGACAATTACTTCTTTGATTTCTGTTTCTTTTTTGTCAACCTTTTTTTTCTCCTGTTGCCCATACAGAGGAATGCTGGTAATAAGTGTAAGGAAAAAAAATTTTCTTAACATATTATTTTTTTGTTTTAATAAAAATAAGATTGCCACAAAACTATATGGCAATCCTATTCATAATTTTATTTAGAGTATTGGAAAACACTATAAAGCATGATTAGAACTTCCCATCTGAACTAAGCACATACTTGAATTTAGGATGTCCTCCTTTATTTTTTGCATCAAGATAATCAACAACTTGGAGTTTTACATATTCTCCTTTAGCTGTTTTTACTACATATACCCATTTGTTAACTGTGTATGGAGACTTACCTTGTGCAGCTAATGCAGGATCATAAGCTACATACCCATTTACACTCTTCATTCCTCCAGAGATAATGCTGTTGTAAGATAACTCAGTATCTACTGGTGGATAGCCAAGTTGTGCAGTCCCCTTTTTATCAGCTGTATAACCACTAGTAGGAGCTTGTTTTACAGTGCTAATATCTTTACTATCAGTTTTGAATACTCCTCCATTTCCCTTTCCAGAAACTCCACTATTAGTCTTAATATAATATCTTTGGAAAGCGATGTCCCAAGTAATATCATTCTCAGGGTCAGTCACCGTTACTTCTGTCCCTTTTTCAAAAGAGAAATATTTCCATGTTCCAGAGGCGCTGGCATCTACTGTCGCTTCTTTTGAATTGTCAGTTACATTTGGAGTAACTTCATTGTTATCATCTCTACTACAAGAAGCCAATGTCAAAGCTCCAAATACCAAACTTAAAAATACTTTTTTCATAACTAAACTTATTTAAAATTTCTGCAAAGATAAATAAATCTTATTTATACTAAATAAAAATAAGAATATGATATTTATCATGTTTTTGAAAAAATGAAATTCAAGAAAAAGAAGAATAAAACCAAAAAGAACCCTAATTTTGTACGAAATATGAAATTTAGATTTAGTTTAAAATATTTTCTCCTTTCTCTGCTGATTTTCAGCGTGGAAGTGATCATCGCTACCATTCTGAAAGATTGGTATTTCGTGAGGGCTTTTATGGGAGATATTTTGGTGGTGGTTTTGTTTTATACACTTATAAACTCGTTTTTTGAATGCAGAAATAAAAACAAATTACTATTTTTTGTCTTTGTTTTCGCTGTTTTTGTGGAAATGCTACAGTATTTCAAACTTGCCGAAAAATTAGGCTTCCCAAAAGGAAGCCCAGCCTATATTATAATAGGAAATTATTTCTCATGGGAAGATATTTTGTGCTATGCAATAGGTTGTTTATCAGTGTTTTTTATCAATAAATATTTAGAATAGATTAAACATCTTCCCAATGTCTGTCTATTAAATCCATTAGAAAATCAGGGCATCGGATGATTTTTTGTGTCTGCGCATCGAGGAAAAACAGAATGGTAGAGGCTTCGGTGAGTTTTTCTCCCTCAGAATTGAAAATCTCGTATTGAAATTCTATTTTTGCGGTAGGTTTTTTTGTCATTTTGGTGTGGATGTAGAGTAGATCATCATATTTTGCTGGGCGAATATATTTTATTTTATATTCCGAAACGGGAAGCCAAATTCCTCTTTTTTCTATCTCATTGTATGAAATTCCGATAGCACGAAAAAGTTCAACTCGGGCAACTTCCAGATACTCAGCATAGTTACCATAGTAGACATATTTCATAGGGTCGGTTTCTCCATAACGAACTCGTAATGAGTGTATTATGTTAATCATTTATTAAAATTTTAAACTTCATACAAATATATTTTTAAAAAACCAATAGAGCAAAAATTTTTTTTAAAAATTAAATTTTTCATATTTGCGACACACAATTTCGGTTAGAAATTTTCTAAAAAAATCAAATTAATTTTAACCATAAATTCAAAGATATAAATGGAAAGGAATTTAGAAACAATGTGGGAGAATTGTCTCTTTTTTATGCGGGATAATCTTGCCTCTTCGGAGGAAGGATCAGACCTTAAAAAATTAGAGGATTCTTTTGCCTTATTGTTTGATAAGGTTCGTCCATTGTCTTTTGTGGATGGTAATCTTACATTGGGAGTTCCTAGCAACTTCTACAAAGAATATATAGAAGAACATTATATTTCTCTGCTTTCTGTAGCCCTGAAAAAGTATTTTGGTAAGGGAATAAAACTTTGGTATGCTGTAGCAGAAAAAGGACAGGAAAAAGAAAAAAAGGAAGTAACCTATAAGGCTACGAACCTACAAACTCCTAAAAAACAGGAAGTAATGCCTCCTTCTTTCATTGGGAAAGGGAATAATCATTTCGCGATACCTGGGATTAAAAAAGTAAATGTAGAGTCAAATTTGAATCCTACATTGTCTTTTGAAAATTTCATAGAAGGAGAGAGTAATAAATTTGCTTTTACTGCTGCAAAGGCTATTGCAGATAGACCAGGGCAGACATCTTTTAACCCGCTTTTTATCCACGGAGGAGTAGGAGTTGGGAAAACTCATATAGCTCATGGGATAGGTCTGGAAGTTAAAAACAAATTTCCAGATAAGATAGTGGTTTATGTCCCATCGGAGAAGTTTATTCAGCAGTTTATCAATGTAGCGAATACCAAAAATCCTGAGAAAAGAGCAGAATTTGCTAATTTTTACCAAATGGTGGATGTCCTCATTATAGATGATATTCAGTTCCTTTCAGGTAAAAAAGCAACGCAGGATACATTCTTCCATATTTTTGACCATTTACACCAAAATGGAAAACAGGTTGTTCTGACTTCAGATAAAGCACCTGTAGATATCCAAGATATTGAGGAAAGAATCGTTTCCCGTTTTAAATGGGGGCTTTCTGTGGAGATAAAATCGCCAGATTTTTCTACAAGAAAGAAAATCATCAGCAACAAACTTCATCGAGATGGTATCCAGCTGAGTGAGGAGATAATAGACTTTTTAGCATCGGAGGTGAAATCTAATGTGAGAGAACTTATCGGGGTAATTAACTCAGTTATAGCTCATTCCATGATTTATAAATCTGACCTTACTCTTGATTTATTAAAAGAAACCATCAATAAAATCGCAACCAATAAGGATAAAACAATCAGTATTTCACTAATACAAGATGTGGTTTGTGATTATTTTGGAATTCACAAAGAGCAGCTTCTATCCAAAACCAGAAAAAGAGAAATCGCCCTGCCAAGACAATTAGCAATGTATTTTTCTAAAGAATATACCAATGCTACCTATGCTAAAATAGGCAATGAAATGGGAGGAAAAGACCACACTACGGTAATGCATGCTTACAATACTATCAAAGATTTTTCTAAGATAGATAAAGAAGTAAAGAAATACATCAAAGATTTAAAGGAAAAAATATTTGCGTAGATAATAAAGTTATTTTATGAACAAAAGAAGGATTTTAACGAGTTAAAATCCTTCTTTTGCTAAAAACACAGAAAAAACTTATATTAGCAGAATAAATGATTATTAACTTTTGAAAAAATAACCAAAATGAACGAAATAGCGCAAAATATAGCAGAAATCAAAGCCAGAATGGCAGAGGCTTGTAAAAAAGCTGGAAGAAATCCAGAAGAGGTAAAACTGCTTTTGGCAACAAAAACCGTTCCTGCGGATAGAATAAAACTGGCTCTGGCTACGGGAGAAACCTTGATAGGTGAGAATAAAGTGCAGGAGCTGAGAGATAAATACGAAGAATTAAAGGAAGTTCCTCATACTAAGCATTTTATAGGGCATCTTCAGACCAATAAAATCAAAGATATTCTAAAAGCAGAGGTGGCGTGTATAGAGAGTTTAGACCGCTGGGATGCGGCTGAAAAACTACAGCAACGCCTTGAATATGAGGATAAAACCATCGAAGTTTTGATTCAAGTGAATACTTCTTATGAAGACAGCAAGTTTGGTCTTGATCCAAGTGAAGCGGTGGATTTTGTGAAGAAAGTAGCGACTTTGGACAGACTGAAAATCAA
This sequence comes from uncultured Flavobacteriaceae bacterium, assembly GCA_963521545.1. Classification (GTDB taxonomy): domain Bacteria; phylum Bacteroidota; class Bacteroidia; order Flavobacteriales; family Weeksellaceae; genus JABCPE02. The sequence continues at coordinate 16,309 of CAUQVP010000029.1, forward strand.
AGGGTTAATGACCATAGGGCTGTTTAGTGCTGAGATAGAAGAAGTTAGAAAATGTTTTCAATTGTTGAAGAAAATTCAACAGGAAATCATAGCCGAAAACATTCCAAATGTAGAGATGAAAGAGCTGTCCATGGGGATGAGTGGGGATTTGGAAACGGCGATAGAGGAGGGCTCTACGATTATCCGTTTGGGGACTGCTATTTTCGGAAAGAGAGAGTATCCAGACAGCCACTACTGGCCTGAAAACAATAGTTAAAGTATATTAAATTTTATAATTCGTAAAGGGAATTTTTTAACTTTGATTGGTTGAAAAATTCTTTTTTTATTTAATCAATTGATACACAATATTATGCTATTTTTACTTCCTGCCTATTTATCGGAAAATTCGCCGATTGAGTATTTTGCTCCTGTTGTTAAGGAATATATAATGAACTTGGATTATTTCTTCGTGGAAAATGAAAAAACAGCGAGAAAAGTCATCAAGTTTTTCGCTCCTGAAAAAAAACAATCTGAGTTAAAATTATTTCTGCTTGACAAGTATTCAGAAACTTCGGATTTGAAGGAAGCCCAAGAATTGATGAAAAAAGGGACGGATTTTGGGCTGCTTTCGGAGGCAGGGCTGCCGTGCATCGCAGACCCAGGGAATATTATGGTAAAATGGGCGCATAAAAACGGCATCAAAGTGGTTCCTGTGAATGGCCCGAGTTCTATCATTTTAGCACTGATTTCCAGTGGGTTTAATGGACAGCAGTTTGCTTTTCACGGTTATCTTCCGATAGACAAAGATGAGCGGAAAAATAAAATCCGACAGCTGGAAAAACAAGTGCAGGAAACAGGATATTCGCAGATTTTTATGGAAACGCCTTACCGAAACCAAAGACTTTTGGAGGATTTGTGTAAGTTTTTGTCGCCACAGACAGCCCTCTGCATAGCGGCGGATATTAACAATCCAAAGAAAGAATTTATAAAAACTCTTCTCATAAAGGAATGGCAGAAAGAAGAAATAGATTTGCATAAAATTCCT
>CAUQVP010000030.1:0-17309 GCA_963521545.1 uncultured Flavobacteriaceae bacterium
AAAATATTTCAGAAATTTTAAAGAAAAAAATTAATTTTGTGAATAAAAAAATGAAACTGTAAAAACAGATAATATTGAAATTGTCTTTTTCATAGTATTTTTAATTTTAAGTTTAATTTTATTTTGCAAATATAAATAAAAAAATAATATAGATATAACTTTTTTTAAAATATTTTTAATCTTTTTAAAATAATAAGTTATATTTATACTATTTAAGTATTATAATTTAAAATATTTATATAATTTTAATTTATCATAATATTATTTTATTATATTTGTATATAGATATTTAAAAAAATATCTCCCCAAATGATTTGGGAAGATACCTTTATTATTTTATAAGATTATTTTTATATAATCTAAACTATCTTTTTCTTAAAAATTAAATTGTATTATATATTTATAGTATTATTTGGTTTAAATTATATAATAGCTTCTCTTATTTTGGTTAATTTAGCTAAAAGATTATCTAATTTGTCTAGTTGAAGCATATTTGCTCCATCGGATTTAGCTTCAGAAGGATTAGGATGTGTTTCTATGAATATTCCATCAGCTCCTACGGCAATTCCTGCTTTTGCAATAGTTTCTATAAGTTCTGGTCTGCCGCCAGTTACTCCACTTTCTTGATTGGGTTGTTGTAATGAGTGGGTGATATCTAGAATTACAGGAGAATATTGTTTCATAATAGGAATTCCACGATAGTCTACAATCAAATCAGTATACCCGAAAGAATTTCCTCGTTCTATGATGGCAGTTTTATCATTTCCAGAGTCTTTTACTTTCTGTACGGCGAATTTCATGGCTTCTGGTGATAGAAACTGACCTTTTTTCAGGGTTACCACCTTGTTGGTTTTAGCGGCAGCTACCAAAAGATCAGTCTGTCTAACCAGAAAAGCAGGGATTTGTAATACATCTACGAACTGAGCTGCCAGCTCGGCGTGTGCATTTTCGTGGATGTCTGTAGTGGTAGGAATATTGAAGGTTTCACCTACTTTTTTCAGGATTTGAAGTGCTTTTTCATCGCCTATTCCTGTGAAAGAATCCACACGAGAGCGGTTGGCTTTTTTGAAACTCCCTTTGAAAATGTAGGGAATGTTATATTTATCAGTGATTTTGATAACGGTTTCGGCTATTCTCATTGCCATATCTTCGCTTTCTATGGCACATGGACCAGCTATTAGAAAGAAATTTTTAGAATCTTTGTGGCTAATGTTTGATAAATGCTGTATCATATATATGTATTTAAATTTTCACAAATATAGGTTTAATTTTAATAAATATTCAATAGAAAAAGCGAGCTATAAGACTCGCTTTTGTAGGTTTTATTCGGTTACACTTATGACTTTTTGGGTTATTTTTTGAGTTTTTTCCTTTTCATAAGTAGAATCAAAAGGTTTCATAATAGGGAAAAGGAACTGATAAAATGGCGTGATATTCTGCACTTCCTCAGATTTTTCAAAAGCTTTTTCTTTTCCCATCATCTCTAATTTTTTGATGAAATTATCAAATCTTTTGTCAATAACCGAAATAGAATTAACTAAATATTGGTATCCTTTGTCTTTTTTACCAGCGATTTCGTAGCCATTTACTACCGCCTGAACCACCATAGAGTAGAGCATAGGCTGGGTGACCATCTGTCTTCTAAGGAGATTTTGTTCTCGTTTGCTGAGGCTTAGATAATAGTCATATTCGCTAAAAATATCTTTTTTCATTTGCTCAGCGATTTTGAGACCTTTCTGTTCTTCTCCGGCTGCTATATATCCGAAAATAATAGCACTCACGGAGCGAGGGTCATTATATTTCTCCACAGGAATTTCTCTAGAAGCCAGATCTAAAATTTCCAAAGCTTTTGCTTTTTGTCCTTTTAAGGCTAATGCTTCTGCGGCTCTTCCAGCGGATGTTCTGTAGTTCATAATGTTGGAAGTTGCTGTTTCATCATAGTGGACTTTAAGGTCTTTGAAGTTACCCCAACGGAAATTTTTAACAACTTTGTAGAGTTCATCAGCATCTACACGCCCTAAATCCCCATCTTCTCTTTCAGGAGTTTTGATAGGAACAAGGCGATAGTTAAACCCATCAAATTGTAAATAATCATTTAGGTAAAATATATTTTTGGAGTCATAAATACCTCCAGAAGAGAAACTTATAGGTCTTTTCCAATCGAAATTGGCTAAAATATCCATCATCATAAGTTCATTTTTGTACATAGTAGAACCTTCGTAGTTAATGATGATTTCATTTTCTGCAAGTGGAACATCTTCAGCTTTTATAATTCCTGATTTTACTGCATTTTCTTTGTTTACAGGTAATACGAATTTACTTACAGGCAGGAAGTTGAACTTATGATATTGTTCTTCTCCGAATAACATTTTTAGAATCATATCCTTGTCCTCGGATTTAGAACGAAGGAACTGGATAGCTTCTTTTAATGTCATGGTTTCTTGGGTTAGATATTTTCTTAAAGAAGCCAATTCTGTCGCTGGAACTCCTTGTTCTTCAAGGTTTTCGAAGATACTTGCCCAGCTGTTTTTATTCATTAGATAGATTTGGTCATTCATTCCATCTCGATATTCGGCATGAGATAGCGAAGAAGGAACAGGCATCGCATTATAAGTTCTTCTTTTCACTTGGTCTATGTTCCAAGGTGTCGCCAAAAGCGTGTGGTTGATTACTTTCACATCATCTCTAAATCTTTCTGTCTCTTGGATAGCCCAAGTAGGGTAGGTGTCATTGTCTCCATAGACAAATAAAATTCCGTTTTTAGGGAGTGATTTCAGCGAAGAATAGGCATAATCATATGCTGTGTATCTACCGCTTCTGTCATGTGGAGTATAGTTTTGGAAGCCCATCATTAGAGGAATTCCTAGTAGAATGCTCCCTGTAGCGATATTATAAGAATTCTTTTTTATTTTATTTTTAAAGAAATCAAAAATTCCTGCCACGCCCAGACCTATCCATATTGCAAAAACATAGAATGAGCCGACCATAGCGTAGTCTCTTTCTCTTGGTTCAAAAGGTTTTACACCTGTGTAGAAAATAATTCCCACACTCATCAGGATAAATATAGAAAGCAGAGCATATGATCTTCCAAAATCTTTTAATGATTGATAAACAAAACCAATGATTCCAAGAAGAAGAGGAAGGAAGAAAAAGTATACAGTACTTTCGTTTTTGAATTTTGATGGCAGGTTGTCTTGGTCGCCTAGCATCATGTTGTCAATAGCAGAAATTCCACTAATCCAGTTTCCGTTTGTGTTTTCCATGTGTCCTTCTAGGTCGTTTTGTCTTCCCACGAAATTCCACATCAGATAACGAGCGAAATAATATCCATTCTGGAAATCAATGAAATAATGCAGGTTTTGCGCCAGAGTAGGCTTTTTGATTTTGATTAAATCATAGCTTTTTACATCAAGATAATCTTTTGCTGTGATGTTTCCATCTTCATACTTAGCTTTTAATTCATCAAAAGCTTTTTTCGCATGAGGATTGTCCACTATATTTTCATTGGAATAATTAAACTCAAAATCAGGCGCACCATACATGGATACATAGTTGTTCATTACAGTTCTGTCAGAATTGTACATTCTTGGCAAGAAACTTACATGTTCCTTATTATATACATAGCTGGTGCGTTCATCTACTTTATCATACTTTCCTGTTTTTTCGTTTTTCTCGTAGACATCACCTGTTTTTATGGTTTTGTAGCCGCCATCTTCGTTTCTTTCTATTCCGTGTGCATCTAGGTGCGCAGTGTAGTTTTGTCCATATATAGTAGGCCAGTCGCCGTACTGCTCACGGTTGTAGTAATCCAGCATACCGATAGCGGTATCAGGATTATTCAGGTTCATAGGAGGATTGGCATTGGCTCTGATAGGAATCATCATCCAGCATGAAAACCCAATAATCATATAAACTACTGATAATGCGATGGTTTGGTATAGATTGTTTTTGGTTTTTCTTGTATATCGGATAATGTAATAACAGAAAGCAACCAAAATAACAAACGCAATGATAGTCCCTGAATGAAACGGCAGACCGATACTATTTACAAAGAAAATTTCACTCTTTCCGAAAAGCCTCATGACAATAGGGAAAATTCCTTTAAAAACAAATGCTAAAACTCCAAGCGTGATGAAATTAGCAATGATAAAGTTTTTCCAAGTGAATTTGTAATTTCTAGCATAATAGATGAAACACACTGCAGGAACTGCCAGCATCACCATCATATGGACACCCACAGAAAGCCCTGTGATAAAGAAAATCAGGATAATCCATCTCTGGCTGTCACTGTCATGGTATTCGTTTTCCCATTTTGTAATCAGCCAGACTACAAGTGCGATGAACATAGACGCCATAGAATACACCTCGCCCTCCACTGCAGAATACCAAAAAGTATCCGAAAAAGTAAACGCCAGCGAGCCTATAACTCCCGAAAACAGCACAGAAATCATTTCTGCTGAGCTGAGCTCTTCCATTTCTTTATTTAAAATTCTACGGACTAAATGTGTAATGGTCCAAAAAAGAAATAAAATTGTAAATGCACTGAATAGCGCGGACATAGCATTGATAATCAGGGAGTAATAAGTTTCATTCCCAAAACTCAAAATAGCTGCCACAGCGCCCACCAGCTGGAACAATGCTGCTCCTGGTGCGTGGGTTACTTCTAATTTTACAGCGGATGAGATATATTCGCCCGTGTCCCAAAAGCTGAATTTATGCTCTATTGTAGACAGATAGGTAACCAAAGCAATCCCAAAAACTGCCCAGCCTAATATGTTATTCCATTTTTTAAATGTCCAGTTTTTCATTAATAAAAATAATTTGTCGCGAAATTAAGATTTTTTGATAAAAGAAATCCAATTTTTAGCCTAAAATTATGTTTTTTTTTAATATTTATCTGATGAGGAAAAATTCTTTTTTAGAATTATTTTAAATAAAAATTTGGTTTGTATATTTAAAAATATTAGTTTTGCCTAACATTTATTTCTAATTAAATCTAATTATATTATGAAAAATTATAAACTTTTTCCATTATCAGCCCTGTTTTTCATGGGTTTGATGAATGCACAAGATGTAAAACAAGACTCCCTTCACAAGGATAAAAATGTAGATGAAGTGATTATCACAGGAACGCTCAAACCGATAAGCAAGTCTAAAAGTCCCGTTCCAGTGGAGATTTATACCAAGAAATTTTTTGAAAAAAATCCGACTTCTAACCTTTTAGAATCGATTTCTATGGTTAATGGGATTCGTTCGCAGATTAACTGTTCAGTTTGTAATACGGGAGACATCCATATCAATGGGCTGGAAGGGCCTTACTCGCTGATTCTCATCGATGGAATGCCGATAGTGAGTTCCCTTTCCACGGTCTACGGTCTGAGTGGAATCCCGAATTCTATGATAGAGCGAATAGAAATCGTGAAAGGTCCTGCATCCTCTGTATATGGGACAGAAGCGATGGGAGGAACTATCAATATCATCACTAAAAATGCTTTGACCGCACCGAAGTTTGCTTCGGATTTTAGCACGACTTCTTGGGGCGAGCAGAATATGGATTTGGCTACGAAATTCAATATTGGTAAGAAAGCAGCGTCTATCTTGAGTGTTAATTATTTCAATTTTACTAATAGAATTGACAAAAATAAGGACGGCTTCATGGATACCACGCTTCAAGACCGAGTTTCTGTGTTTAACAAGTGGAATTTTAAGCGAAAAGACAATAGAATGGCTTCCTTTATGGCAAGATACCTTTATGAAGACCGATTGGGAGGGCAGCTCCAGTGGCAGAAACAGCATAGAGGCGGCGATGAAGTCTATGGCGAAAGTATCTATACCAACCGCTTTGAGGCGATAGGGCTTTATCAGCTTCCTACGGTGGAGCAGTTGTTTTTACAGCTTTCGTTTAATTATCATAATCAGGATTCTAGATACGGAACAGAAGCCTTTGATGCGACACAGCGCACGAGTTTTGGGCAGTTTTATTGGAATAAAAATTTCGGAAAGCACGACCTGATTGCAGGAGCTACTTTGCGCCATAACTACTACGATGACAGCACGATAGGAACGCAGAATACAGACGGAACGAATAACCCGACCAGCGATTGGCTTCCAGGGCTTTTCGTGCAAGACCAATGGACTTTTAATGACAAACACTCACTTTTGCTGGGGTACAGATTAGACCACAGTAAAAATCATGGATTTATTCATTCTCCGAGGCTGGCTTATAAGCTGAGCCCAAGCCCTGCGACCAGCATTAGAGCGAGTTTTGGGACTGGTTTCCGCGTAGTAAATGTCTTTACCGAAGACCATAAATCGCTTACCAATGCTAGAGAAACGGTCATCAGAGATATTAAACCAGAAAAATCCATCAACGGGAATATCAATTTTACTCAAAAAATAACCGCAGGAAACGGCTATATTGATATAGATGCTACGGCTTTTTATTCCTATTTTACGAATAAAATCGTGGCTGATACAGAGACAGATAGCGATAAAATCATTTATGATAACCTGAAAGGACATGCGATAAGCCAAGGGATTTCATTGGGAGCGAATATAAAATTTGGTATTCCGCTGAGCTTAAATATAGGGGCAACCTATATGGATGTTTTTGAAAAGTATGAAGAAGGGGGCGAAACGCACAAAAAATACGAGCAGCTCGCACCTAAATGGTCTGGAACTTATGCGCTCAGCTATGAGTTTAGTAGAAAATTCGGAGTGGATTTCACGGGCGAAGTTTATGGGCCGATGCGCCTTATCACCGTTCCGAAGGATTTTCGACCAGAATACTCGCCATGGTATAGTTTGGCGAATATTCAGTTGAGAACTAAGTTTGACAATGGATTGGAAATTTATGGTGGTGTAAAAAACTTGTTTAATTTCACTCCGAAAGACCCTATTCTAAGACCTTTTGACCCGTTTGATAAAGATACAGGAACCAATAATCCAAATGGATATGAGTTTGAACCATCCTACGGATACGCTCCGATGCAGAAAATCAGAGGTTTCCTAGGAATAAGATACACGATAAAATAAAATATATGAAACTAAAATTCGCTTTTTTAGCGGTTGTGTTGTCCTGTTTTTCTCACGCTCAAGTGCTGAGTAGTTTTGAGGAAGTGGAAAAACTAAGAAAAGAAAATCCTAAACCTGTGGTTGTTTTATTCACCACCGAATGGTGCGGAGTGTGCAGAGTGCAGAAGAAAAATTTATCAAAACTTCCTCAGAGCACATGGGACAGCGTTTATTTTATAAGCATCAACCCTGAAAAATACCATAAAGACATAGAGTTTTTTGGGAAGAAATATACTTTCGTATCCAATGGGACTTCGGGATTGCATAAAATAGCCTACGAGCTGGCTGGTGGCAGAGTTCCTGCCTATCCATTTTGGGTTTTTGCTGATGAAAACGGAAAAATGCTGACCCATGAAGGACTGCTGAAAGAAAAAGAACTAAATTCAATTTTTTCTAATCATAATCACTAAGTGCGAGAGTAAGGCGGTTTTGTCTTACTCTTGTTTTTTTAATTGTTTTCAGATTTTTTCAGAAAATACTTTTGTAGAATTCGGTTCAAAGGATATATTTTGAAAATAAGATTTCCAATGAATATCACCACCAAAACTAAAGCAGGTTTGTAAATCAAATTCACGAAACTGGACTGAAAATTAGGAAAAACCGAAGCCAAAACAATCGCAGAACCGCAGATGATAACTGCCCACATCATTTTGATGGATAATGGGAAAACCCTGAAATGGCGGTAGTTGAACACGATTTTTATTAAATTAAACGAGGTCAAAGAAACAGCGTAGGAAATGGCAATTCCCAAAATCCCTAAATCAGTATATTTTAGGAAAAAAGCATTTAGAGCGATGGTTACCACGGCTAAAATAAGCATAAACAGGGTGTTGTACTTATAAAATTTGGACATGGAAATAATGTGGCTGTTAAATCCCGTAGCTAAATCAAACAGCATCGTAATGCCGATAATCCATAAAATAGGTTCCGCTGTCCGAAGAAGTTCTCCATTTTTCATAAAGTCCGTGAGGAAAGGAAATCCCACCACGATGCACGAAAAAAAGACCAATCCTAAAAAGAATAAACTCAGGGAAGTTTTTTTGTGAAAGCGGTCAAGGTCCTGTAGAGTGTTTTCCGTAAGATGCTTGTTAATCATCGGTGCAGAGATGTTGTAAAGCCCCATCTGAGGGATGTTTATGAGGGTAACGATGGAGTAAATATTGCTGTAAAGCCCATTTTGTTCAAAGCCGATGTATTCCCCAATCATCACATTGGCAATTTTCAAAGCTAAAAAACTGCCGATATTTCCTAAAAATCCGAAAAAACTGTAAGATAAAATCTGAACCCAAAGCCCGTTTTGTCGGAAGTAGTCTGTGCTAAAATCAAAATGAAATTTCTCTAACCTGTTGTTATACAGGAAATAACCCAGCATTGCCATAAAGAAAACAGAAATAAAGAAAATAAGCGCCAGATTTTCAGGGACTTTTGCGAAGAAAAACAAGCAAAAAGCACCAATGTTGGCAAGTTTAGGAAACAGATTTTCAAAAATGTTCGGAATGGCGATGCGTTTATAGTTGGAAATATATTTATTCAAAACAGTAGAAATGGACAGAAACAAAATCAAAGGAAAAATCAGATGTTTTGCCTGCCAGTTTTCACTTTGTTTTAAAGAAGGGAAAATATTGAAAATCAGAAAGTAAAGAATTCCGAAAATAAAAAAGTTGATAAAAATCCCTACAAGGGACAGCGAGAGCATGTTCTGGTGTTTTCCGTCTTTTTGTGTCTGTGCAAAAAACTTGACATTAGAAAAAGAAATCCCAAAAACCACTATCGGAACGAACATCTCCGCCGTTGGGAAAATAAATCTCAACTTGCCATAAAATTCCAAATCATTTGGGAAAATAAAGAAATTTGCCAGTGTTCCCAGCAAAAATCCCAGATATCCTACAATGGAATATTTTAGCCCTTGTCGGAGTATTACGCTCATTATCTGTTGTTTATGAAAATTATATTTTTGATAAATTTACTAGAATCTTCGGCAAAGATAGCATTTTGAGAATTTAGAATATCCTCGGTCAAAGGTTCTAATGAAAAACTCTCACGATGCAGATAATGCACCGAATATCCGTATTTCTCTATATTAGAAATCACTTCCCAGATAGGCTCGGAATGGTATTTTTGCTCGATTTTTACCATCAGAACAGGTTTGAATTTTTCTATGGTTTCTTTCGCGCCTTCCAGCACGGAGAGTTCTTGCCCTATGGTGTCTATCTTTATGAAATCCAGCCTTTCTAGTTCCTTTCTTTCCGATTCTCTTTTTTGGCACCAGCTGTCAAGAGTGATGCATTCTGCTTTTTGCGTGGCTATTTTTGTGTCCTCATCTTCTGTAATGTTGTCCAGCAGGGTGCTTTCCTCGTTGATTTTTTCTTTGTTGAGGATAGGAATTGTCAGTTCAGCCTTCTTATTTTCATTGGATAAGGCTTTTTGATAAAAATTGATTTTAGGAAAAAGATTTTTGAGTCTTTTACAAAGGGTTTTATTAGGCTCAAAAACATGAATGTTTTCAGGGAAAAGAATGTAATCCAGCCAGTAGACATAATCTCCCCAGCCCGCTCCGATGTCTATGAAAACAGCTTTCTGCGGCAGGAAATCCTTTAGCCAAAGCAGCTCTGGTTCTGCATTTCTCTCAAAAATATTTTCTTTATCCAGACGGATAAGTTTTTTATAAAAACGACTTTTATAAATAGTAGGAGAAACGAACCAAAAATTCTGTGCAAGAGCATAGTAGGGATTAATCATGCTGTAAATTTTTCCAAACCACAAAACTACGATATTTACACAGATTTTAGATGAAAAATCTCCACAAAAAAATCAGAGATAAATTTTATCTTGTCATAAAGGTGTATTGATTTTTGATTTTCAGACAAAAAGAAAGGTAGAATTTATTACCTTTGCACAAATTATTTAAGAACAAGATGAGTAGAGATAGAAAAAGTTTTTCGGGAAGAAGGGATAACAGAGAAGAGAGTAGAGGAAGCCAAAATAGAAATAAATTTGAGAAAAGGGACAGGCCATCTGCTCCCAAAAAGTTTTATAAAAAACCTGAAGAGCAGGAAGATAAAGCTAAATCCTTTATTCTGAAAAGAAAATTGGACAAAATCAGTAAACAGGTTGAAAAAGATACAATTAGGCTTAATAAATACATCGCTAATTCTGGAATATGCAGCAGGAGAGAGGCTGATGAACTGATTACACAAGGACTAGTGGAGGTCAATGGGAAGGTGGTTACAGAAATGGGATACCAAGTTCAGAAAACGGACAGAGTGGTTTTCGATGGACAAAGTATAACTCCAGAAAAGCCTGTGTATGTGCTTCTTAACAAACCGAAAGGATATATCTCTACGACAAAAGATGAGAAAGCGAGAAAGACCGTGATGGATTTGGTAGCGAATGCCTCGCCGTATCGTTTATTCCCAGTGGGTAGGCTGGATAGACAGACCACAGGGCTTATTCTTTTGACAAATGATGGGCATTTGACTAAAAAACTGACCCACCCGTCTTTTGGAGTGAAAAAAATCTATCATGTTACTTTGGATAGAAAACTAAGTGTGGAGGATCTGCGCACGATAGCAGATGGAGTTCGTCTGGAAGAGGGAGTAGCAGAGGTGGACAGCATCTCATACATCGAAGGAAAACCTAAAAATGAAGTAGGAATAGAAATCCACATCGGTTGGAATAGAGTCGTAAGGAGAATTTTTAAGAAGATGGGCTATGAAGTGGAGGCTTTGGACAGAGTGATTTTTGCAGGGCTTACCAAGAAAAATATCAAACGAGGACACTGGCGAATTCTTACCGAAATGGAAGTGAATAACCTAAAAATGTTATAAAAAAATAGAAGTGATAAATACCCTCTTTGTGTTTATCACTTTTTAATTTAAAATACCGAATTTAGAATGGTTTTAGTAACGGGAGCAACAGGGATTTTAGGAAGAGTATTGGTTTTAGAACTCCTTAAAAAAGGCAAAAAAGTGAGAGCTGCCAAGCGAAAAAGCAGCAATATAGAAGAAGTCAAAAAATCTTGGCTTTTTTATACAGCAGATGCTGAACGGCTATTTGAGCAGATAGAGTGGGTGGATGTGGATTTGTGGGATTTGGATTCGCTCAGAGCGGCTTTGGATGGTGTGGAGGAGGTCTATCACGCCTCTGCAAAGGTGAGTTTTCACCCAAAAGATGCCCAAGAAATGCTCAGAACCAATGTGGAAGGCACTAAAAATATGCTCTATATAGCCGAAGAAAAACAGGTGAAAAAGTTTCTCTTTGTAAGTTCTATTGCGGTTTTGGATGAGGTGAATGAAAATGGGGTCATTGATGAAAATTCGCAGTTTAATCCAAAAGAAGATCATTCTGGATATGCACAGTCAAAATATCTTGCAGAAATGGAAGTTTGGCGGAGTTCAGCAGAGGGGATGAATACCATTATCATCAACCCTGGTGTCATCATCGGAACGGGAAATTGGGGAAACAGCAGTGGAGAGCTTTTTACTACTTTTGAGAAAAATCCATTTACTTTTTCAGGGGGAACGGCCTATGTGGATGTTCGTGATGTGGCAAAAATAGCGGTGGAACTGATGGATAAAAACAAATTCGGCGAGCGGTATATTATCCTTTCCGAGAATAGAAAATATCAGGATTTATCCGATATAGTAAGGCTTAAATTAGGAAAATCCAAAACGAAAATCCTTCCAAAGTCTATTCTGAATTTTGCATATTGGCTGAATGTCCTTTTGGGGTGGCTTATCCCAAGTTTAAAGAGGGTTACCAAGAGCAATATAGAGGCAGTTACGAGTTTTACGCCAATTTCTAATGAGAAAATAAAACGAGAACTGAATTATAATTTTATTCCTATCAATGAAAGTATTGATTTTCATTTAGAAAATTATAAAAACCGAAAATTGTAAATCGTTATAAATCAATGAAATGACTAATATAGAACTGATACAAGAATGGTATAAAAATCACTGTAATAGCGACTGGGAGCATGAATATGGAGTGAAAATAGAAACTATGGATAACCCTGGCTGGATTGTCAGCATAGATTTAGTGGATACTTTTCTACAAGGGTTTGAATATCAGTATTCTAGAAAAGGTGAAGAGGACTGGATAGAGCTGGTTTCTGATGGTGAAGTTTTTAGAGGAGTGGGAGATTTTCTGAAACTTGATGAAATTTTAGATAAATTTATCAATGAATTTGCATTGCCCAATATTAAAAATGCAAAGCAGATTTACGAAATCTACGAGGAAATACCTTTGTCCATAGGGCTTAATGTATATAGACAGCTTAATGCTATGCCTATTAGTTTGACAGAATTTGAGATAGTAGAAATTCCAGAATTTGATTTTAAAGAGCTGAAAGTGGTGGATATAGAAGATTTTCAAAAAATGACTTTCCAAGAAGGCGAAATAGACAACAGATACAAGGTGGGCGACAGGGTGTCCTGCGACCTAAAAACGCTCTATGATGGGGTAAATCTTGTTATAAAAAATTAAAATCAATCCTAAAGTAACAAGCGTTGCCTACTTAAAATTTTGTTTTGCTTGTTATAATAGTTTATTTTTGTCCAAAATAAAATTTTGTTTCAGAAAATAATCATATTTCCTTTTGTGATGCTGGTTCGCTTTTATCAGCTGGCCATTTCGCCGTGGCTGGGGAGCAACTGCCGTTATCAGCCCACATGTTCTCAGTATATGCTGGAAGCCCTGAAAACACACGGCCTTCTGAAAGGATTATTTTTAGGAACAAAGAGAATTTTGAGCTGTCATCCATGGGGAGGCAGCGGCTATGACCCAGTTCCACCTAAAAAAAGAAAGTAAATTTAAAATGAAAGATAAAATAAGATTTTTTATTCTGTTTGCATTATTGCCGTTTCAGTTGTTCTTTTCGCAAGAATACAAAAATGGTTTTTCCAACGGAAGTATAGTAACTAAAAAGGGAAGCACTCCCGTAAAAATATTTGTAAGCCCTGATATGAAGCAGGTTTATGATGCTCTCGGTTCAGAGAATGCAGATGTTTTGGTTATTCTTAATAAATACAACACAGAGCTGTCTGGTCAGAGAGAATATGAGTATTTGGCTCCATATTATGAGGAGTTTAAAAAGAAAGGTTATCTTATTCTCAATGAAAATTTTATGCCTGTCGGCGAGGAAGGAATGTCCGCAGAATCCCTCAAAAGCTACAAATATATTTTAAAATCTGGTCAGCTGACAAAGCAGGATTTTCAGATGAGTAAAATGGTATGGCTAAATACCAAGTTCAGCATTTGGAATCCAAATGAAGGCATAGATATTTTTGGTTTTAAACTGAGATATTACGGACTGATGTTTGTTTTTGCTTTTGGATTTGGAATTTTGATCATGAGACAAATTTTCAAAATAGACAATGTAGATGATAAGTTCATAGATCCGCTCTTTACATGGACATTGCTGGGAACTATTTTTGGGGCAAGAATAGGGCATGTGGTTTTTTATGAACCGAGTCTGTTTGTAACAGATTTTTGGAGTGTTTTCCTGCCTATTAGGACAAAACCTACGCTGGAATTTACAGGTTTTTCTGGGCTGGCGAGCCATGGTGCTACTATCGCATTGATTTTGACTACATTATATTATAGCTATAAAATCATTAAGAAAAATCCATTTTGGGTTTATGACAGATTAGGAATTGTTATTGCATTAGGAGGGGCTTTTGTGCGAATGGGGAATTTTTTCAATTCTGAAATTATCGGAAAACCAGCGAGCGAAACTTCACCGTTTGCGATACTTTTTCCACAGCAAAGTATGGAATACGGAGCCATAGTTCCGAGATATCCTACTCAGCTTTTTGAGGCTTTTGGGTATGTTTGTTTATTTATTTTATTGGCTGTTTTGTATAAATTTACTCGTAAAAAATATCAGCAGGGATGGCTGTTTGGGCTGTTTTTCGTGATACTTTGGAGTATTCGTTTCTTTGTAGAGTTTCTGAAAGAGCCGCAGGGAGATGAGGTAATCTCATTTGCAGGGCTCAATACAGGGCAAATTTTGAGTATTCCGTTTATGCTGGCGGGTGTGGCGATTATGATTTATTCCAAGAAAAATAAAATAGAGCCAGCCGAATAAGGTTGATTTACAATGTTTTTGCTTTGTAATCAATTTTTGAAAAAGAAGAAAAATGATTTTAAATTCAAAAATTTACGGACAGGAAATTCAGGAAACTCCTCTGTTGGTTTTTCATGGATTGTTCGGAATATCAGATAATTGGGGGACTTTCGGAAGGGAATTTGGTCAGTGGATGCCTTGCCATTTGGTGGATTTGCGTAATCACGGAAAAAGTTTTCACTCGGATGAAATGTCTCATCAGATAATGGCGGAGGATATTTTAAGCTATATCAATCATTATCAATTAGATAAGGTTAATCTTTTGGGGCATTCGCTTGGTGGCAAGGCAGTAATGCAGTTTGCGATTTCTTATCCAGAGAGGGTAAATAAACTTATCGTAGCAGACATAGCGCCAAGGGCTTACAGACCGCATCATCAGACCGCTTTTGAAGCTTTGCAAAGTGTGGATTTTTCTACTGTTTCTGTTCGTAAAGATGTGGAACTTCAGCTAGAAAAATACATTACGGACAGAGCCATGCTTTTGTTCCTTCTCAAAAATCTCTATTGGGAGCAGGAAAACAAACTGAACTGGAGATTTAACCTAAAGACTCTTTCCGAGAAATATGTTGATTTGGTCGGAAATATAGAAGCGAAAGGTGTTTTTGGAGGGAAAACTTTATTCCTTGCTGGCGAAAAGTCTAATTACATACTTCCAGAAGATGAAACCCTAATTCGTGAGAAATTCCCAGACAGCCAGATTGTTAAAATTAAAAACGCGGGGCATTGGCTTCAAGTAGATAATTCGCAAGATTTTAACAATTCTGTTAAAGATTTTTTAATAAAAGGCTAATCTTAACATAGATCAATTTTTATATAAATAAAAATTTTTATATTTACACAAATTTAAAAATTTAAAATTATGTCAAGCATTAAAACTATAAATCCTGCCACAGGCGAGGTATTAAAAGAATATCCAGAGATGACATCTAGCGAGGTTTCAGAAATTATCGCACAAGCTGATGCAACCTTTAAAGAATGGCGTAAAAAATCTTTTTCAGAAAGAGCAAAAGTTCTCTATAATGCAGCAAGAATCATGCGTGAGCGTAAAGAAGAGTTGGGTAAATTATGCTCTATCGAGATGGGAAAACTTCACAAAGAAGGTATCGCAGAGGTGGAGCTTTGTGCTGGGATTTTTGAATATTATGCAGAAAATGGAGAAAAACTATTGGCGGATAAGCCTTTGGAAACACCGCACGGAAAGGCATTTTTGTCTTATGAGCCGATAGGTGTGATTCTGAGCGTTCAGCCTTGGAATTTCCCTTTCTATCAGACTACTCGTTCTGCTGCACCTAACCTTATCATAGGGAATACAATAGTGCTGAAACACGCATCTAATGTGCCACAGGCGGGAGAAATGATGGAAAAAATTCTTTTAGAAGCGGGAGCGCCTAAGGGAGCTTATACTAATATTTTTGTCCCTGGTTCTAAAGTGTCAGAAATATTGGACGACCCAAGAGTAAAAGGAGCTGCTCTTACAGGAAGCGAACCAGCAGGAGCTAGTTTCGCATCTGCAGCAGGGAAAAATGTGAAAAAATCAATCTTGGAACTTGGTGGAAGTGATGCTTTCATCATTATGCCAGATGCTGATTTAGATAAAGCTGTAGAAACTGCTGTGAATGGCAGACTATGGAATGCAGGGCAGGTGTGCGTTTCTCCAAAGAGAGTTATCGTTCCAGAAAGCCTTTATCCAGCGTTCCTTGAAAAAGCTACACAGCTATTTGGAAATGCTAAAGTGGGAGATCCTCTTGATCCAGAAACTCAGTTGGCGCCTTTAAGCAGTGTGAAGGCGAGAGAAGATGTTTTATCTCAAGTAGAAAAAGCCATAGCACAAGGAGCAAAACTAGTGACAGGAGGTAAAAAAATAGAAGGTCCAGGAGCATTTATGCAGCCTACTATTTTGACAGATATTAAGAAAGGAATGGACGCTTATTCAGATGAAATATTTGGGCCAGTACTGATGATTTATTCTGTGAAAAATATGGACGAAGCTGTAGATTTGGCTAATGATACTAAATACGGTCTTGGTGGAACGGTTTTCGGAACGGATGTAGAGGAAGTAGTGAAAATCGCAAGAAGAATAGACACAGGAATGGTCTATATCAATCATGTAACAGGGATTTCGCCAGAACTTCCATTCGGAGGAACGAAAAACTCTGGATATGGTAGAGAGCAGTCCATAGAGGGAATATATGAGTTCGTTAATTCTAAACTAATCAGGGTAACTACTCCTGATGCAGCTTATTAAAATATTATGCAAAATTTAAAAGGAAAAACAGCCCTTGTAACAGGTGGAGGGCGAGGATTAGGTAAAGCCGTAGCTTTGGCTTTGGCGGCAGAAGGTGTAAATGTAGCCATTACGGGTAGAAATGAAAACAATCTAAAATCCGTAGTTGCAGAGATAGAGAGCAAAGGTGTGAAATCATCTTATTCAGTTTTTGATGTTACTGATAAAAAGCAAGTTTTTGCTTCGTTAGAAAAATTACAAAATGATTTCGGGAAGTTTGATATTCTTATCAATAATGCTGGAATAGCGGCTTTCGGAGGAATTTTAGAAATGGATGATGAGCAGTGGGAAGACATTGTAAAGACCAATCTTTTTGGGCCTTACTATGTGGTGAAAGCTGTGGTGCCAGGGATGGTGGAGAAAAAATCAGGCGATGTGGTGAATATTTCTTCAACGGCAGGTCTGAAAGGAAATGCGCTTACTTCGGCATATTCTGCATCTAAATTTGGATTGATAGGAATGTCTGAATCTATGATGTTTGAACTTCGTAAGCAGAACATTCGTGTGACAACTCTTACACCAAGTACGATTTCAACAGATATGGCCAAAACAGACCTGAAAATCACGGATGGAAACCCAGAAAAGGTGCTTCAGCCAGAGGATTTCGCAGAGCTGGTGGTAGATTTATTGAAGCTAAACAAGAGAGCAATGCTGGCTTCAGCGGCTCTTTGGTCTACAAATCCATAAAAATTACTTTTTTAAACCATATTAAAAGAGACTTTGGCTTATCTTTGCCAAAGTCTTTTTATTTAAAAATTGCATGAAAATATTGGTGCTTGATAATTATGATAGTTTCACTTACAATTTGGTTCAGATGGTGGA
>CAUQVP010000031.1:0-17252 GCA_963521545.1 uncultured Flavobacteriaceae bacterium
ATCAAAAAAGTTTTCTAATTGTTTCTTAAAATCATCTGTTATAGTTTCTTGTTGGCAAAAAGGACAAACATTACTATCTTTTTGAATATAATTTTTCCCTTGATGAACCCAGTCACTTATATTTAATTGTTGAATAAAACCAGCTATATCAATATCTCTTTTTCCGACTACTTTTTTGCCCCAAATACTATTTTCTTCTATTTGCAAAATGTAGTCAAATTCTATTAAACTTAATGGTTCTATATTTTTTGGAACTTCTCCAAAAATAGTTTTTGCTCTTTCTAGCAAATTATCATAGGAAAATAAATTATTGGTATTATTGTCAAATTCATTTAATAATTTATCCTTAAAAATTTTTTTATGTAGTGCTCCTTTAAAAGCTTCATAAAAAACATTTTCGTACTCAACTTTTAATTTTTTCCAACATAATTCTATAAATGATGTTTCTATGATATTCTTTGCGTCATTATGTCCCTTTAAACTCCCTCTTCTCGTTTCTTCTAATTGTTTAAGATTTTTTAATTCTGCAAGTTTAGATTCTACAAGTTCTTTTTCATCTTTTGTTGCTTTTCCAAGAGTGAAAACACCCTTAATCTTCCCTAAGCCAAAATTTTCATCTCTAAACTTCTTATTATAGACAAGTGTTGAAACTGAAAGATTGTTTTTTTTCCATATAATTTCACAATCATTATATTTATCATCATTCTGATTTTTTAGATAATTAGAGATAGTTGTTTTCCCTGTCCCATTAGCTCCATAAATAAAATTTACTTTTTTTAAATTATTGATATGAATACCTTCATTGTCATAGGTTGCAACATTCTTTATTGTAATAGAGTCTATCATAAAAGCTTCTTTTTTGATTTATAACATAATCTATTTATTATATTGACTTTACACTCCTTTTTGCGAAGTTTTTGAATATTTTTGTTATAATAAAGTTTTAAAAGTCACACTTCATTTAACTCACAGAATAACTCGTTCCTTCTTTTCCATCTTTTAGCTGGATGCCGATTGCGGATAATTCATCTCGGATTTTGTCCGAAAGCGCCCAGTCTTTGTTGGCGCGAGCCTCCATTCTCATATTGATAAGGAGCTGAACCACACCATCGAGTTTGTCATTATTTCCTGCCGCTTGCTCTTCATTTCGTAAGCCCAAAACATCGAAAACAAAAGCATTCATCAGCGTTTTCAATTCGTGAAGTTCATCGATGGATATTTTTTCTTCTCCATTTTTCACTTGGAAAATCCATTTCACGGCTTCGAAAAGATGAGCGATAAGTATAGGCGAATTAAAATCATCCAATAGCGCATTGTAGCATTTTTCTCTCCATTCAGATATAGGGAGCGCAGTAGGATGCTCTATTTCGGTATTGATTTCATTCAGTGCTTTTATTGCTTCCATTAGTCTGTTAAAGCCTTTTTCGGCAGCAAGCATCGCTTCATTAGAGATGTCAAGTACGCTGCGGTAGTGTGCTTGCATAAAGCAGAAACGAATCACCGCAGGCGCAAAAGCCTTCTCAAAGAATGTGTTATCACCATTGATGAGCTGCATCGGCAAAATGTAGTTTCCTGTCGATTTACTCATTCGTTGTCCATTCATTGTCAGCATATTAGCGTGCATCCAGTAGCGAACTGGGCTTTCGCCGTGTCCTGCTTTACCCTGTGCGATTTCGCATTCGTGGTGAGGGAATTTTAAATCCATACCTCCCCCGTGGATATCAAACTGATTACCAAGGTATTTGGTGCTCATTACTGTACATTCGAGGTGCCAGCCAGGGAAACCATCGCCCCAAGGAGAAGCCCAGCGCATAATGTGAGCTGGTGAAGCTTTTTTCCATAGTGCAAAGTCCTGAGGATTGCGTTTTTCGCCTTGTCCATCGAGGTCGCGGGTGTTCGCAAAAAGCTCTTCTATATTTCTGTTGGAAAGTTCGCCGTAGTTGAGTCCGCGTTTATTGTATTCCAGTACATCGAAATACACAGAACTATTGCTCTCGTAGGCAAAACCATCATTCAAGAGTTTTTCTGTAAGCTGGATTTGTTCCAATATATGCCCTGTTGCAGTAGGTTCTATAGTCGGCGGAAGAAGGTTGAATATATCCAAAACTTTATGGAAATCAACTGTGTATTTTTGTACGATTTCCATAGGTTCTAGTTTTTCTAATCGGGATTGTTTTACGAAACGGTCGTTGTTCACATCGCCGTCATCGGTAAGGTGTCCCGCATCGGTAATGTTACGGACATAGCGCACTTTGTAGCCTAAGAATTTCAGCGTACGATACACAAAATCAAACGACATAAAGGTACGCACATTTCCCAAATGCACATTGCTGTACACCGTAGGGCCGCAGACATACATTCCTACATTGTTTTGGTGTAGAGGTACGAAAATTTCTTTTTCTCCTTTTAAGGAATTGAATATTTTTAGTTGATGATTCATATTATGTTTTATTAAGACTGACAAAGATAATTAAAAAACATTAGACATTTTAAATTAAAGTTTGTTTATTTTGCGGATTATTTATCAAAAGAACAATGGACAAAATACAATTCATTCAGCGGAATATTTCACTTCAAGAAAAACAGATCAACGCCGTTTTGCAGCTGCTTTCGGAGGACTGCACTATTCCCTTTATTGCGCGATATAGAAAAGATAAAACAGGAAACCTCGGCGAGGTGGAAATAGAACAAATTCAGAAACTTAGCAAAAATTTTGATGAAATCCAAAAAAGAAAAGAAAGCGTTCTGAAATCCATAGAAGAGCAGGAAAAACTCACGCCAGAACTTCGCGCTAAAATAGAGCAAAGCTTTGATTTACAGGAGATAGAAGACCTATATCTTCCCTTTAAAAAACGAAGAAAAACCAAAGCCGATGCCGCAAAAGAAAAAGGGTTCGAGCCTTTGGCAAAAATCATCATGGCACAGAAAAACAGCAGCGATATAGAGCAAACGGCACAGAATTATCTGAATAAAGAAGTTTCTAGCGTGGGGGAGGCGCTTCAAGGCGCGAGGGACATCATCGCAGAATGGATAAACGAAAATATTTTCATTAGAAAAAATCTTAGAAGAGTTTTTCAGCGAAAAGCTGTGATTTCCAGTAAAGTAGTCAAAACCAAAAAAGAGGAAGAAGAGGCGCAGAAATACGCCCAGTATTTTGACTGGAGCGAACCGCTGAATAAAATCCCATCTCACAGACTTCTAGCGATGCTTCGTGCTGAAAAAGAGGGTTTTATAAAAGTGAGCATTGATATTGATAAAGAAGAAATTCTTGCTTTCATGGAGGGAAGTTTGGTGAAAACGGCTTCGCCTTCGTGTGCAGAGCAGATTACTCTTGCGGCTCAGGATGCTTACAAAAGACTTTTGGAGCCGTCTATTTCAAATGAAATTTTGCAGGAAGCCAAGATTAAAGCCGATGAAAAGGCGATTTCTATCTTTTCTGAAAATTTGACACAGCTGCTTTTGGCTCCGCCTCTCGGCGAGAAACGGATTTTAGCCATAGACCCAGGGTATAGGACGGGCTGTAAGGTGGTTTGTCTTGATGAAAAAGGCGATTTGCTTCATAATGAGACCATTTATCCACATGCTCCACAGAAAGAAACCACCATCGCGATGAAAAAAATCCGCTCTATGGTGGAGGCTTATCATATTGAGGCGATTTCCATTGGAAACGGAACGGCCTCTCGTGAAACCGAGTTTTTCATTAAGAAAATAGCGTTTGACAGACCTTTGCAGGTTTTCGTGGTGTCCGAAGCAGGTGCGTCCGTTTATTCCGCGAGTAAAATTGCCCGAGATGAATTTCCTGATTATGACATCACCGTGAGAGGCGCAGTTTCTATCGGAAGGAGGCTGTCTGACCCGCTTGCCGAGTTGGTAAAAATAGACCCAAAGAGCATTGGTGTAGGGCAGTATCAGCACGATGTAGACCAGACTTTATTAAAAGAAGAGCTGGACAGCACGGTCGTAAAATGCGTGAATTCAGTAGGAATTAACATCAATACAGCGAGTAAATCCCTGCTGAGCTATGTCTCTGGTATTGGCGAAAAACTTGCGGAAAATATTGTGGCTTACCGAACCGAAAATGGCGCTTTTGTGGATAGAAATCAGATAAAAAAAGTTCCTCGTCTGGGCGAAAAGGCATTCCAGCAGGCGGCGGCATTTATCCGAATAAAAGATGGCAAAAATCCTTTAGATAACTCCTCCGTGCATCCAGAAGCCTACAAAATCGTAGAAAAAATGGCGAAAGACTTCGGTATCAAAACGATAGACCTTATCGCTAATGAGGAGAAAATTAAACAAATTGCTCCAGAAAAATACACGACAGAAGACATCGGAATTTTAGGGATAAAGGATATTCTGAAAGAACTTATAAAACCAGGGCTTGACCCAAGAAAAACGAGCAAAGTCTTTGAGTTTGACCCGAATATAAAAATCTTTGAAGATTTGAAAACAGGAATGATACTTCCTGGGATAGTGAGCAATATCACGGCTTTTGGGTGTTTTGTGGACATTGGGATAAAAGAAAATGGGTTGGTGCATATTTCCCAGCTGAAAGATGGCTTTGTGAGCGACCCTAGCGAGGTGGTAAAACTCCACCAGCAGGTAAAAGTGAAAATAATAGAAATAGACACGGAAAGAAAGAGAATAGCCTTGTCGATGGTGATTTAGGGAAGAACTATTTTAATATTGTTTTTCGCTAAAAAATAACTACATTTGCAAGAATAAATAAAAGATAAATATGAGTTGTGGAGGATGTAAAAATTCTGGCGATTCTTCCCACGGCTGCTCTACTAACAGCAAAGGAGAGTTTAGTTGTGATATAATAGATACTTGTGAATATAGTTATAAATTAAGTGTTTTTGATTGGCTTGCCAATATAAAATCTCCACTGAATGAGTGTGAGTATGTTGAGGTTAGATTTAAAAATGAAAGAAAAAGTTTTTATCATAACATAGATAAACTACCACTGCATATAGGAAGTATAGTAACAGTAGAGTCCAGCTCAGGATATGATGTCGGAGTGGTGAGTCTCACAGGTGAACTGGTGAGGATACAGATGAAAAAGAAAAATTTTGGAGAAGAACAGGCCTCCAAAATAATCCGTATAGCTACAAAGAAAGATGTAGAAATATGGCAAAATTCTAGAAAAAAAGAAGAAGAAGTAAAGAAAGAAGCAAGAAAAATCGCCTTGAATCTAAATCTTGAAATGAAAATTTCGGATATAGAATACCAAGGGGACGGCTCTAAGATTACTTTTTACTATACAGCAGATGGAAGAGTAGATTTCCGACAGCTGATAAAGGAATATGCGGCTGTTTTTCGTGCTAAAGTAGACATGAAACAGATAGGCTACCGACAGGAAGCAGCTAAACTGGGTGGAATAGGCTCTTGTGGCAGGGAACTCTGCTGTTCTACATGGCTTACGGATTTTCGTTCGGTGAATACTAATGCAGCGAGATACCAGCAGTTGAGCATAAACCCGTTGAAACTTGCAGGGCAGTGCGGTAAGCTCAAATGCTGTCTGAATTTTGAACTGGACAGCTACATGGATGCTCTCAGCCATTTCCCTTCTTCCAGCACGGTTTTGGATACAGAAAAAGGAAAGGCTTTCTGCATTAAAATAGATGTTTTCAAAAAGAGAATGTGGTTCGCATATGTGGATAATTCTATCCTTTGGTATGATCTAGATATCCAAGAGGTGAAGGAGATGATTTCCATGAACAAAAAAGGGAACAAAATTCCGCCATTAGAGGAATATAAAACCCAAGAATTGTCTGCTCCTACGAAGGAAATTGATTTGATTCAGGAGAATAACATAGACCGTTTCGAGAAGAAAAAATCAAACAAAAAACCTAAAAACAAGGAAAAGAAAAACACTTCTCCAAAGGAAGAAAAAAACAATAATAATGCTCCGAAACCAAATAATTCAGAGCAACAAAAACCAAACAATAGAAAGAATAATAAAAAAAGAAATAACCCGAAAAAAAATAATAATGATGGGTAAAAAGATATGGCTATTCGCAGCATTGTGGCTTATTTCCGTAGGTTGCTCCAGCGAGGGAGAAATCTATATGACCGAGGTGAATAATCTCTGGGGGAAGAATGATGCTAAGAAAATAGAGTTCGAAATCAAAGATGCTCAGTCTCCGAAAAACCTTATATTTGTTGTAAGGAATAATAATGAATATCCTTACAATAACTTATTTCTAATCTCTACTATTAAAGGAGAAAAGAATAAAGTTTTGAAAACAGATACGCTTCAGTATATTTTAGCAAAACCAAATGGAGAATGGTACGGAAGTGGTATAGGAGATGTTAAGGAAATTCTAGTTCAGTATAAAAATGAATACAAATTCCCAGCGAACGGCAAATATAAAGTGGAACTAAAACACGGAATGAGAACCGACCAGCTGAAAGGAATAGAGGATATAGGCATTAAAATAGAAAGTATAAAAACAACAACTCCGTAATAAACATGGAAAACGAAAAAAAACTTCCCACAAAAAAGAAAAAATCTTATGTAGGAAGATGGATTAAGTTGATTTGGTTAGGATTTATAGGAACAGTTGCTGCCATAGTGGCTTTGTTCTTTTCTATTTCACAGGGCTTTCTTGGGGAGATGCCCGATATGAAAGATATAGAAAATCCAGATATTTATGTAGCATCAGAGATTATTTCTTCTGATGGGGTGGTTTTGGGTAAATTTGAGAAAGAAAAAACCCAGCCAGTTACTTATAATCAGCTTCCGCCGTATTTGGTTTATGCTCTTTATGCGAAGGAAGATGAGCGTTTCAGAGAGCATTCTGGAATAGACCTAAAATCCATAGTGAGAGCAGTCTATTTCCGAGGCGAAAGAGGGGGAGGATCTACCATTACCCAGCAGTTAGCCAAGCTTTTATTTACAAAATCAGCTGCACAAAATAAAAGACAGAGAATCTTTCAAAAGCTGAAAGAATGGTCTGTAGCGGTAAGTTTGGAGAAAAGATATACCAAAGAGGAGATTATTACTTTGTATTTCAATAAGTTTGATTTCCTTTATAATGCCAATGGAATAGAAATGGCATCAAAGGTTTATTTCAATAAAAAAACCAAAGACCTTACTCTTTCCGAGGCGGCTACATTTGTAGCAATGCTGGAAAACCCAGTGAAAAACAACCCACTCAGAAACTTGGAAAGAGCTACAGAGAGAAGAAATGTAGTTCTGAAACAAATGCTTGAGACTAAATACATAGACCAAGCAACCTATGACAAGGCTGTACAAGAGCCGATAAAAACTGATTATCAAAACATTAAAGGAATAGACCAAGGTTATTCCGCATATTACAAACATTATCTTCGTCAGGAAATTTCTACATACCTGAAAGATTATGAAAAGAAAACAGGAAAAGAACTCAACATATATAGAGATGGACTAAAAATATATGTTACCGTCGATTCCAAAATGCAGAAATACGCAGAAGAAGCGATAAAAGAACACTTGACCAATCTGCAGAAAAGTTTTGATAATGAACAGAAAAACAATAGAAAGAGACCTTTTTATCATATTTCTGACAAGCAGGTTAATGACATTATGATGGCTTCTGTCAAGAGAACAGGAAGATATAAACAACTTGCAGAGGCTGGTGTATCAGAGGATTCTATCCTTATGGAGTTTAAAAAACCTGTGAAAACTTCTATCTTTACTTGGGAAGGAGAGCAGGATGTGGAGATGTCTCCATGGGATTCTATCCGTTATCATAAGCAGATTGCGCAGGCAGGACTTATGGCTATGGAACCTACGACGGGAGATATCAAGGCTTGGGTCGGAGGGATTAACTGGGAGCATTTCCAGTATGACCATGTGAAACAAGGGAAAAGACAGGTAGGATCTACCTTTAAGCCTTTTGTGTATGCTACAGCGATTATAAATTTAGGAATGACACCATGTACGCCTATTTCCAATGCTTCTTACAGCAGAGGTTCTTGGCATGTAAAAGGTTCTGGCGGTATGCTTAGGATGAAAGATGGTCTGGCTCATTCCAAAAACCCGATAGCAGTCCGTTTGATGGAGGCAGCAGGACCTAAAAATGTAATCCAATTAGCCAGAGATTTAGGAGTTACAGGCGAGATGACTCCTGACTTAGCAACAGCCTTAGGGTCTTCAGATATTACGATTTATGAGATGCTTGGGGCTTATAGCACCTTTGCTAACTATGGGAATTATATAAAACCAGAGATGATTTGGCGTATTGAAGATGCCAACGGAAGGGTTATCAAGGAGGTGACAACAGAGGTCAGAGAAGTGATGAACCCTATACACGCCTATAGTATGATAGATATGATGAAAGGAGTAGCCAGCTATGGAACAGCATCTAGACAGCTTAGAAGTATGGGTATCAATGCAGAAATTGCGGGTAAAACAGGGACAACGCAGAAAAACTCAGACGGTTGGTTCATAGGTATAACACCTAAACTAGCCACAGGCGTTTGGGTAGGCTGGGAAGATAGAGCAACCCACTTCTGGAGTACAGGAGAAGGGCAGGGGGCGAAAATGGCGCTTCCTATCTGGGGGTATTTCATGAAGAGAATTTATGCTGATAAATCATTGAAAATCACGCAAGAAGATAAATTCGAAAAACCATCAGACTGGAAAGGAGATTGTTCTGATTTGCAGGGACTTGGAGGCTATGGAGACGAAGGAGGTCTGCAGACAATAGATGAAATACAAAATCCTGATAAAGGGAAAGATAAATCAAAATCAAACCAAAATAGGGAAGAGTATATTGACAGCAGGATAAACCAAGGGGATGATATAGATTTTAATCAATAAAAAATTAAAATAGAAATGACAGATTTCTCAGATATAGAAGATGATTTTTTTACAGGTAAGGAACATACGCCTCTTCATAAAGATGCTTTTCTGCTTTCTCCTGATGAAAAGATAGAAAAGATAGAAAAACTTTTTGGAGAAATTATGTACACTCTGGGGTTGGATATGACAGATGACAGCCTAAAAGATTCTCCAAAGAGAGTCGCAAAAATGTATGTGAATGAGATTTTCGGTGGGCTTCTTCCTGAAAACAAACCAGGGATTTCTACCTTTAAAAATCAATACAGATACCGCCAGATGCTTGTAGAAAAAGACATCATAGTATATTCTTTCTGCGAACATCACTTTTTGCCCATCATCGGGAGAGCTCATGTAGCTTATATTTCTAATGGAGAGGTTATAGGATTGTCTAAAATCAATAGGATAGTGAATTACTACGCTAGCCGTCCACAGGTTCAGGAGCGATTGACAATGCAGATTGTCCAAGCGATGAAAGAGGCTCTCGGAACGGAAGATGTGGCGTGTATCATAGATGCTAAACATCTTTGTGTAAACTGTAGAGGGATAAAAGATACTGCCAGCAGCACTATCACAGCTGAGCTCAGCGGACTATTTAGAAAAAATCCTACAACAAGGAAAGAATTCCTACACTATGTGGGAAGCCATACGAAACTTGACTAAAATTAAAATACGAAAATGAATATAGAACTTCAACAAAAACTAAATCTTGCTGTTCAAGCACAAAAAGAATGGCGAGAGGTAAGTTTTGAGAAAAGACAAGAATTACTAAAAAATTTATCTAAAAATATTCTTGAAAATCATGAGGAATACAGCCAAATGATTACTCAAGAAATGCACAAGCCTATTTCCCAATCAAGAGGAGAGGTGAAGAAATGTGCACTGATGACAGATTATTATGTGGCTGCGGAAAATGTCCTAAAACCAGAGATTGTAGAAACGGAACTTTCTGCAAGTGAGGTTTATTACCAGCCAATGGGAGTTATTCTGGGAATTATGCCATGGAATTTCCCTTTCTGGCAGGCGCTTCGTTTTGCTGTGCCGACTATTTTGGCGGGAAATGTTGTCCTTCTGAAACATGCATCTATCTGCAAAGGTTCGGGAAGAGCCATAGAAGAACTATTTAAAAAATCTGGCTTTCCAGAAGGGATTTTGCAGAATATAGAGTATTCATATGCTGATATAGAGGAGCTTATAACAAATCCGCTGGTGAAAGGAGTGAGCCTTACAGGAAGCGAGGCAACGGGAAGAAAAATAGCATCTCTTGCAGGAGCGAATATTAAAAAATCATTGTTGGAATTAGGTGGGAATGATGCTTTCATCGTTTTAGATGATACAGATTTAGATAAGACAGCTAAGCAAGGTGCTGCGGCAAGACTGAGAAACTGTGGACAGGCATGCACCTCAGCGAAAAGATTTATTATCCAAGAAAGTATCTATGTCGAGTTTTTGGAAAAATTAAAGACAGAATACCAAAAATATGAATTGGGCGACCCATTCGATGATAAAACAGAATTAAGCGGACTGGCTTCAAAATCCTTTGCGGATGAGCTTCAGCAGCAGTATGAAAAGGCTTTAGAGCATGGAGCAGAGATTATAATTCCGCTGGAGAGAGTGGACGATATTTCATTTAAACCAGGACTTATCAAAATGAATCTTGACAATCCGATGATTGATGAAGAGCTTTTCGGGCCGTTAGGA
This sequence comes from uncultured Flavobacteriaceae bacterium, assembly GCA_963521545.1. Taxonomy (GTDB): domain Bacteria; phylum Bacteroidota; class Bacteroidia; order Flavobacteriales; family Weeksellaceae; genus JABCPE02. The sequence continues at coordinate 10,526 of CAUQVP010000031.1, forward strand.
ATGGTAATTTCAGCAAAAGATGACGAAGAAATTTTAAAAATAGCGAATAATACTAACTTCGGTTTAGGAAATTCCGTTTGGACTTCAAGTAAAGAGAGAGCTTATTTCTTTGCGGAAAACTTAGAGTCAGGGACAGTTTCTTTGAATAAGTTAATGACTTCCGACCCTCGTTTCCCATTTGGAGGGACGAAAAACTCTGGATACGGGCTGGAACTTTCTTTGAAAACTTTGAAAGAATTCTGTGTGACGAAGAGTGTTTTCGGCGAAGTGAAATAGTTTTACTTTCAAATAAAAATAAAAAAACCGCTTAAAAAAGCGGTTTTTTTTATTTAATGATAATTTACTCTATTTTGATATTATCTATCTGAATAGTCGTAGTTGGCAGGGTTCCTCCACCATGATATTCAAAAATGATAAATCCATTTCCTGTAAGCGTGGAAGGTTTTACCCAGTGTCCACTGTTCGTGAAGTTTGCAGGATAATTAGTATTGTTAGAAGAAATAGTAAATGCGCTGGTGATGTCTGTCAGTGTGGCATTTAGGATATTTCCAGAAGGCTGATAGTCTGTAGAATAGTAGACTTTCAGAACATTCCCATTATAGTGCCCATCTTTGGAATCAAAGGAGAATTTGGTCATATTGGAGAAATCCACAGGAATGATGTACATCGTTTTAGATTCTGGTTTAGCACCTGTAGCACCAAAACCGAAGCTAAGGAATTTATTCCCAGAGTAATTAGAAACTCTCCAGTATCTGTTTCCTAGAACAGGGTCGTTGATATATTTAGGCAACGCTTCAGAAGAAGTTCCTGTGTTATAAGATTGGAAATCTTCAGTAGTTCCCGCACCAGCATAAACGATGGCTGTTCCACCTTTTGCAGGAGCAGTGTCTACTCTTTCCTCTGTGAAATTCACATCGCTGGTGCTTCTTATCAGCATTTGATAAGTGGTATTGTATTTACTTACCACGAAGGTGATACTTCCCTTCCCAGTAGGAAGTTTGTCTTTTCCAAAGTCAGCAAATTTAGATGTTCTCAGAATAGCTGTTTTTCCACTTGCATCTACTAACTCTCTGTTAGTATCAACATTAGAAGAAACATCTACATAAGTTTTAGGCCCATTAGGAACTAAAATTTCGCTGTCTGCAAACTGCACATTTGGAACAGTTACCAGTTTATTGATGTGCTGAGCTTGTTTAGCTTCATCTAAATTAGCCAAAGCCAAAGGAACAAGGTTCGCAATGTCCGCTCTTCCATTATTACACACGATAGAAAGATAATTTCCAAGGGAAGAAGAAGGAATTTTTCCAACGGCATATTGAGCATTTGTGACACCTAATTTCGTTACACCTAATTTCGTTACACCTTTGTCTACTCTTAAAATCAAGCCTTTTGCATTGATTCTGATATGAGTTCCCACAGGAAAATCTGTGTAGCTGTGTGTTTTTTCAATTTCTATTTGAAGTCCCACCGTAGGATTTTCTGGTTTGTCTTGGAAAACGATAGTTTTGTAGAAATTACCCTTTTCATCGGAAGAAATCACATATCCATCAAAGATTTGGTCATCAGTGATAGCCAAGGCGCTGCCGTTACTCGGAGCCAATGCCGCAAAGGCTGCCATAGTAGTATTAGTATCTCCAAACTTATTGGTACATGTAATATCTGGAATACTCCAGTCATCTTTTCTTACGCAGGAAGTGGTAATTCCGGATAGCAATAAAGCTCCTACAACCTGTTTTAGATATACTTTTTTCATTTTTATATATTTTTTAAAAGAATTACTAATTAAAATCTAAACTGAACATTTATGAAATAAGACCTTCCCTGTGCGTACCAATATTTAGGTGCGAAAGGAGAATATTGTTTGTCAAAATCCGTTGCAAAATCTATGTAAGATGCTTTTCTTGTCTGCTCGAATCCGCCTGTGATGTAGTTCTTGTTGTTCAGCAAGTTATTCACCGAAGCCGAAACCATCAGATAATATTTACCAAAGAGCCAAGATTTCCCTGCATTTACATTGACAAAGAATGCAGATGGCAGTTGTTTCTGCTGAAGAACTCTTCTCAGTTCCGCTTCATCAAGCCCTGGGTATGGAGTTCCCGTAGAAGGATTTGTGATGAAATATTGAGTTCTGATAAGTGCAGCTGGGTCTAAATAAGAATTATCAAAATAGTTCCAGTTCGCTCCTACCCACCAGTATTTAGGGTTATTATATCTAAATCCAAGAGAGAATGCAGTCTGAGGCGTTCCTCCTTGTCTGTAGTTTTTGATATAGGCATCTCCGATGTAGGTATAAGTAGTTCCTCCAGAAGCGCCCACTGCATCGGAACTGAAGTATAATTTAGGATTGTTATTATAAATATATTCGCCGTAGCTTGCCAGCCCTTGTAGTGAGAGCGTAGAAGTTACTTTTACTTCCAGTCCTAGTTCCAGTCCTCGGTTTTGTCGTTTCATATCTTTCATCACCTGTGTGAAGAATGCACCATTAGTTACACCTTGTAAAACTGAGCCATCAGCGAAGAAACGCTGAACATTGGTTTCGTTTTCAGAGTTGATGATGTATCCGCTCAGCCTTGCTTTTACGAAAGGCGTAGAAAGCACATAGCTGAGGTCATTAGCATTGATAAACATACTTCTCATACCTTCCACTACGGATGAATTTACCCTTGGATTAAAGAATAAATCTTCCATGAAAGGCGCTTGGGAATAGGCCGTTCCGTTATAAACTAAGAAGTTTCGCCCATTGATTTTATAGACAACCTGCCCTTTTAGCCCAAAATTGGTAAATTCATAATCTTTACTTCTTCCAAAAGAATCTGGGTATAGATAATGCTGGAATTTACCATCTCGGTACGAAGTAGAATAGCTGAACTGCCCCGCCACCAAAACATCAAATTTCCCTGTGGAGAATTTCAGTGCTGGATTTACTTTTACTTCCTGTCTTCCAAAAGTGTAGTCGTAGCTTATTTTATCACCTACGCCTTTGTGGGTATCTGTTTCGTATTCGTTGTATTTTCCGCTTCCATTTCTCATGTAAGGGTCTTGGTTCAGAGCATACTGTCCTCCTAGTAGGTCTTTTATTTCTCTGTATTGGTCAGACTTATAGTTTTGATAAGAAACATTTAGGATAAATCTTGTCTTATCATTAAAGTTGTGTGTAAAATGTGTGGAAAGATTCCAAATTTTGTCATCATTCACATCGTCCACCAAATAGAATATTGACCGCCCTTCATCATTGCTGAGGTTAGCGTGATAAAGTCTATTCCAATCTATCTGAGATACAGAAGGATTGTCATTTATCCAGTTTTGAAGGACATTGTCATATTCTGCTTTTCCAAAGAAATAGCTTGGCAAGTTTTTATAATAAGTAGGCGAAGGATTTTGGGCATTATGCCAATCCAATCGCGAAGATTTTGTTTTCCCAAACTGATAAGAAAGCGTAGTCCAAAGTTCCGTTTTCTTATTGATTTTCCAATAATCCGTTAGCTGGAAAATAGGCTGAAAACCTCGTTTTACTCTTTCGCTTCTTTTTTCGCCATCCTGCCATCCCCAGTAGGAATTGTAGTATATTCCTTTGTAATCATAGACCTCCTGCGTGTTAGGGCTGGATGTAGCCCTTCTGTAAGGGTTTCCTACCATATTGAGCGTGAGGGTGTGTTTGTCATTGATTTTCTTTTCCACCCCTAAATATGCAGCATAGGAATCATAGAATGTTCCCTCCTGCACGCCTTCCTTTGCCCATCTTCGGCTGACCATTCCTGTGAAAGCCCATCCGTTTTTGTTCATTCCCGAAGTATATCGGTAAGAGAGCCTGTGGCGGTAGTTTCTATTCGTAAGGGAGTAGGTGAGCTGGCTTCCTTTTCTGTATTCGCTCGCCTTTGTGTTTTTATAAATTACAGAACTGACACCTCCAAAAGCATATTCAGAAGGCGAGTGGTTAGTAGCAACCTCTGGATAACGAGTAATCTCGTTCAGTCCTCCCCAGCTGCTGAAATCTATATTTCCATTGTTTTGTTTTGACATGGATACGCCGTTGAACATCATTTCCCCAGACCTGCTGTCCATACCTCTCGGGCGGAACCAGTAAATTCCCAGATCATACCCTGCGATTCTATTGAAAACATCCTGCGAAGATTGCAGCAGTCCCACAGTGGTCTGAAGTGAGCTGTTGTCATCATCATTGTCACTATCGCTGTCCAGTAGAGTGAAACCTTGTTCGGTAGAGTTGTAAAGAACTGAATTTAAGACAATAACGCCCAAATCCTTTCTTTTTTCTCCCTCCTGCACACTGAAATCAATGGTCTTGGTTTCGTAATTGTTTTTAAAGACAACAATCTGATAATTACCAGGTTTCAAATCTACAAACTGGAAATACCCAATTTTGTCTGCAATCATATTCTCCTCCGAGCCTTTCATGTCTACTTCAGCTCGTTCCACAGGCTTGCCTTTCTCATCTTTTATATAAGCGTAAACCGTGGTTTGTGCGTTACAGAAGTGCATTGCAGCAACTGTAAAACCGCAAATCAAGACAGATTTTTTAAACATTTTCTAATCTAATTTAACAAGTTTTAACAAAAATAGACTTAAAGTTTAATTAAAACGAATATAATGATATGAAATAAATCATATCGATTTCTTTTCCTAAATGAAAAGAAAAATTTAAATTTATCAGCTTTTAACAAAGATAAGTTATCATGAGACAAGTATTCATCATTATTTTTTGTGTTTTTGGTTTGTTTTATAATGCCCAAATGAAAAGAACTGCCGCAGTGGGATTCTATAATGTAGAAAACCTCTGGGATACGGTGAAATCTGTGGATTATATAGATGCAACGCTTCCTGCTCATCATATCAATTTCCATAGAAGCGTGCCTTTGGATTCTTTGAAATATTTGGAAATTACCAAAGACTACAAAGGGGCGTGGGACTATGAGCGGATAAAAGGACAAAAAGTAGTGAGAAAACAAATACTTTCGGATGATTTTACGCCTAAAAGTAATAAAAATTACACTTATAACATTTACCAGCAGAAGCTGAAAAACATCGCGCAGGTTATCTCTGAAATCGGCTTTAAATACACTAAAACTGCACCCGCAGTGGTAGGACTTGTGGAGGTGGAAAACCGCCAAGTGGTGGAGGCGCTGACTCAGCAGGACGCCCTGAAAAAGTATGACTATGGCGTGGTGCATTATAATTCCTTTGATGCACGCGGGATAGATGTAGCGCTGATTTATCAGAAGAAAAGATTTACTGTGACCAATTCTTATAAAAAAGAACTTGTGCTTTTCCGTGAAGATGGCAAAAGAGAATATACAAGGGATTTGCTGGTGGTTTCTGGGATTTTGGATGGAGAAAAAGTGGCTTTCTTCGTGAATCACTGGCCGTCAAGAAGAGGAGGAGAAGCCGTATCCATGCCGAAGCGTAATGCCGCTGCTGCCCTGCTGAAACAAGAAATGGATGCCCTGCGAGAGAAAAACCCAAATATCAAACTCATCGCGATGGGAGACTTTAATGATGACCCTATCAGTCCAAGTTTTAAAAATCATCTGAAAGCCGTAGGCGATGAGAAAGAACTGAATGAGGAATATCCGTATTTCAATCCGATGTACAAAATGTACAAAAAAGGCGTGGCGAGTTTGGCCTACCGAGATGCCCCGAACCTTTTTGACCAGATTATTTATTCTAAAAATCTAGTTTCTGGTTCTTCTGCTGAGGAATACACCGTTTACAGAACCGAAGTTTATGCACCCGCTTACCTTATTAATAAGCAGGGAAATTACAAAGGTTATCCTTTCCGCTCTTGGGATGGAGACAAGTTTACAGGAGGCTACAGCGACCATTTCCCTGTGTTCACTATTTTGCAGAAAGAAGTTAAATAATTGATAAAGAGAGTTTTGTGGGATTTTGTTTCTTTTTTGAAACATCCCAAAGATGAGCAGACAAAAGAAAGTTTTAAAAGGAAATTACAGACAATATTCATTCTTTTGGTGGGCAAAATGTGTGTGTTTTGTTTTGTCTTAATGCCCTTGAATGATTTGGTGGAACATTTTGTTTCTACGGACTCAAAACTTGATTTACATAAAAAGAGCATTACTTCTGCTATTTTTATTGCTGTTGTTTTAGCACCTGTTTTTGAGGAGATTGGATTTAGATTGATTTTAAGGAGAAATTTTCCTATAAAGTATATCTTCAGCCAGAAACTTTGGGATAAGATATTTCCTTTTTTGGTGTATGCTTCATCTGTGATTTTTGGTTTTGGTCATCTTACCAATTATACTAATGAAGGTTTTTGGTTTTATGTTTTTTCTCCTATTATTATCTCATATCAGTTGATAGGAGGTTTGGTAACAGCTTTTATCCGAGTAAGATATAATTTCTTTTATGGAATACTTTATCATTCATTATGGAACGCATCACTAATTTTTCCATTGATTTTTATAAATAATTTTTCTTCTCCATACCAAGAGAAAACAGAAAAATACAGCATAGAAATTTCTGAAAAACACTTTTTTGATGAAGATGAAAAGCAGGTTTTTAAAATAGACAGCCTTCAAGGGAAAATTTATAAAATAGAAGTGGAGCAGTATTCTTTTCAGCATTTTTTGGATTCACTTTATCAAGGAAACAAATACCAAATAAATGATGCTTTTATCAAAATGAAATTTGATTCCCAGAAAGGCGTAACCAAGGAAGAATTCATAGAAATCTTGAAAAAAGAATATGATATAGA
>CAUQVP010000032.1:0-16979 GCA_963521545.1 uncultured Flavobacteriaceae bacterium
TCTTTCCCATCGATGTCCATCACTATACTCTGTGTTTTGTCTTTGTGCAGGGTAATATCAGCGGTTACATTACACGAAACCAAGGTCATCACTAGACCTATCATCCAAAAATAAATCTTATTTTTCATTACAATAAATTTTTGTTTAAATTTAATAAAAAAAATTGGAACAAATTCATATAAAATTCATCCCAATTTTTTCTTTCTTATTTGTTGTAAAGTTCCTCTACTTTGTCCCAGTTAATGACTTCAAAAAATGCACTGATGTAGTCTGGTCTTCTGTTTTGGTAATTTAGATAATATGCATGTTCCCAGACATCTATACCTAGAATAGGCGTTCCAGAGCAGCCAGCATTCGGCATCAGCGGGTTATCCTGATTCGGAGTGGAGCAGATTTCTACTTCGCCGTTTGCTTTCTTACACAGCCAAGCCCATCCAGAACCGAATCTTGTCTTAGCAGCCTCCGAAAAATCAGCCTTGAATTTCTCAAAACCGCCATAGTTTTCTATCGCTTTTTTCACATTTCCCACAGGTTCTTTAGCTCCATTGGGAGTTAGAATTTCCCAGAAAAGAGAGTGGTTGTAGTGTCCTCCTCCATTGTTTCTCAGCGCGGGTGCTTCTGCTGCCTTACAGATTTCTTCTATGCTTTTCCCTTCTAGGTCGGTTCCCTCTATGGCTTTATTAAGATTATCTATATACGCCTGATGATGCTTGGTATGGTGGATTTCCATAGTTTTGGCATCTATTATAGGTTCTAGTGCATTGTATGCATAATCTAGTTTAGGTAAGTTAAATGACATAATATTCTATTTAAAAACTCCGCCAAAAGTAAATAAAAATCAAATATTATAATCAATTTTACCAAGAGATTTTATCAATCATTGAAATATATGCATTAACTTTGAGATAAATTTTGAATAGAATTTTTTTTAAAAATAAAATTATATTTACATAAAAAATTAGTCAAATGAAAAAAACAGCAATAGGAATTATGGCAGTGGTGGCTTCTATGATGCACGCCCAGTCCAAAGAATATTCTCTGAATTTTGATTCAGAAAAATACACTGTAGAAACGGCTCAGGTCGCAGGAAAAGAAATTTCTTTCAGAGCTTACGAAGATGTAGTCTATGTCAGCCATCCTGTGGATGTACGATATCAGAGTATGAACATTTATATCCCTGTGGAATACTACGAGGGAAAAAACATCAGAAAGTATAATGCTGATACAGCGCCTATTTTCCTCCCAAATGATGTAGGTAGATATATGTCCTCACAAGCAGGAGAGCCAATAAAAGACCGAAGAACAGGCAAGGACAATGCTGTCCTTGTCGCCCTGTCCAAAGGCTATGTAGTGGCATCTCCAGGAGCAAGAGGGCGTAAACTTACTAATGATAAAGCACAATACATTGGCAAAGCTCCTGCTGCGATAGTAGATTTAAAGGCGGCGGTGAGGTATCTTAGATTTAATGATAAAATAATGCCGGGTAATGCCGAAAAAATCATTTCTAACGGAACAAGCGCAGGCGGAGCCCTTTCTGTGCTTTTGGGAGCGAGTGGAAATCAGAAAATTTATCATTCTTACTTGAATGAATTAGGCGCTGCTGCTGTGAGAGATGATATTTTTGCGGTCTCTGCCTATTGCCCAATTATCAATCTTGACAATGCTGATGCAGCCTACGAATGGCAGTATGGACATGTGAAGGATTATAAGGTAATAAATCTTGTCCATCCTGGTTATATTGAGATATTCACAGAAACCTTGACTGAGGAACAAATCGCTGTTCAGCCCAAATTAGCTTCCATGTTTCCCAAATATGTCAATTCCCTAAAACTAAAAGATGAAAACGGAAAAACATTGACGCTTAATGATAAAGGAGAAGGAACATTCAAAGAATATATAAAAAAATATGTGATAAATTCAGCTAATAAAGCCATCTCGGAAGGAAATGATTTGAGTAAATATTCTTGGCTTGAGTTTAAAAATAAAAAAGTAGTAGGGCTGGATTTTAAAACTTATTCCAAAGAATATCTTTCTAGAAGTAAATCCGCTCCTGCGTTTGATGCTTTGGATTTATCTGCCGGAGAAAACAATTTGTTTGGAGATTTAACGGTTGATAACAAGCATTTTACAAAATTTTCTTTTGATAATAATACAGCCAAGTTTTTCATAACAGAATATCCTGTCGAAGGTGGAGCCAGAACATATGAATATACAAAAGCCGAAATGGCAGATTTGAGTATCATAAAAATGATGAATCCGATGAACTTCGTTAAAAAAACCTCCACTCAAAACTGGAGAATAAGACACGGCGCCAAAGATGCGGATACTTCCCTTGCGATTTCTACAATTCTAGCGACTACTCTTAGAAATCATAAAAAAGCTGTAGATTTTGCTATGCCTTGGGACATAGTACACAGAGGCGACTATGATTTGGAAGAACTTTTCGAATGGATGGACAAAATCTCAACAAAATAAAACTCCTAAAAACGAAAAACCTCGGAAATTCCGAGGTTTTTTTATTTGTTCATAGACATTAGGAATTCTTCATTGTTCAGAGTTGCTTTCATTTGTTTTTCTACAAATTCCATAGCTTCTACGGGATTCATATCAGAAAGATATTTTCTCAGAATCCACATTCTCTGCTGAGTGGTTTCATCATGCAGCAGGTCGTCCCTTCTCGTACTGGAAGCCACCAAATCCACTGCAGGGAAAACCCTTTTATTAGCGATTTTTCTATCCAGCAGGAGCTCCATGTTTCCTGTTCCTTTGAATTCTTCAAAAATCACCTCATCCATTTTAGAACCAGTATCTATCAGAGCTGTAGCAATGATGGTCAAAGAACCGCCGCCTTCTATTTTCCTAGCCGCTCCGAAAAATCTTTTTGGTTTGTGCAGTGCATTGGCATCTACTCCCCCAGAGAGGATTTTCCCAGAGGCAGGAGTTACCGTATTATAGGCTCTTGCCAGACGAGTGATAGAATCTAGTAAAATCACTACATCATGTCCGCACTCTACCATTCTTTGGGCTTTTGACAGAACCAGATTGGCTACTTTTACATGTTTTTCTGCCGCTTCATCAAAGGTAGAAGCGATTACTTCTGCATTCACACTTCGCTGCATATCAGTCACTTCCTCTGGTCTTTCATCTATCAGAAGAATCATCATATAGGCTTCTGGATGATTTGCCGAGATGGAATTGGCAATGTCTTTCAGGAGCATAGTTTTCCCTGTTTTAGGCTGGGCTACTATCATTGCTCTTTGTCCTTTTCCTATTGGAGCGAATAGATCTACTATTCTGGTAGAAAGTGTGGAATTTTTTCCAGTTAAATTAAATTTCTCTTGTGGGAATAGCGGAGTAAGATATTCAAAAGCTACCCTGTCTTTGATGAAATGCAGGTCTCTGCCATTTACTTCCAATGCTTTTTGGAGCGAAAAATATTTTTCTCCTTCTTTTGGAAGGCGGACGATACCTTTCACGGTATCACCAGTTTTTAGACCATAGTTTCTGATTTGATTCGTTGAGACAAATACATCGTCTGGAGAAGAAATATAGTTGAAATCCGAAGAACGGAGGAAACCATAGTTATCAGGAAGAATCTCTAAAACACCCTCTACGATTACAATATTGTCAAAATTAAATTCCTTTTTAGGAGGATTTTGCTCTTCGTTTTCGGGTTCTTTGTTTTCTGATTGTTTTGAGTTTTCTTTTTGTTTGTTTTTCTTTTTTAGAGGTTTTTCAGCTTCATTGTTTTTCTCTTCCGAAATATTTTCCTCTGCTGCCGCATTAGCTTCTTTTTCTTTTGTATTTTTAGGAGATTTTTTAGCTTTTAGAGTAGTTTTTTTCTCCTCTTTTGCAGGTTTTTCAGTTTTTGATTTTGTTTCTGTTTCTTCTTTTTTGTCCGAAATATTTTCTTCTGCTGGTTTTTCTACTCTTTTTCTTTTAGTAGTTTTTTTCTCTGGAGTTTGGTTTTCAGTGGTGTTCTCAGGTTTCTCTTCAGTTGCATTATAGTATTCTTTTGCTACTTTGGGATTTGCAGCTTGAAAGTCAAGAATAGCAAAAACCTTATCATTTTCTGTGCTGTTTCTTGCTACTTTAATGCCTAAATCTTTACAAATTTTAGTCAATTCTGTTGTAGATTTTGACTGTAGGCTTTCAATGTTAAACATATAAATTTTTAGTAAATGTAATTAAAATCAATGTAAAATTAAGATGTAAATTAGGAACAAATGATAGAAGTTCACTGCTCCTTTAATCGAAAAATATGCTGCAAATCTACACTATTTTTGATAAATACAAAAAAATATTTTATTTTTGCACCATGTTACAAAGAATACAGACTATATTTATTCTCATTGCAGGGCTTGCCACTGTGGGACTTTTTTTGACATCAAAAGATGTTGAAATTCCAGGATTTTTGGGCGGAGTAGGATTTTTGGGAGCAGTAGAATTCATCTGTATTTTTATGTACAAAAATAGAGGAAGACAAATACTGCTGAATAATATCAGCATTGTTATAAACGCTTTGTTGATAGGGTTATTGGTTTATTGGTTACTAAATTTACCTGGAGGAATGGATTTTCCTGAGAAAGGTATTGAGCCAGTATTTCCGCTGATTTCTATTGTGTTTTTATTTCTTGCAAATAAAAATATCCGTAGAGATGAGAGGCTTGTAAAATCTGTAGACAGACTCCGATAGCTATACAACGATTTATTTTGAGTGAAAAACCAGTCTTTTTTTGGCTGGTTTTTTTGTATAAGAAAAAAATTGTAATTTGGTCAGTTGAAATTTTTATTTGATGAATCCTTATAGAAGAATTTTGGCATTTGCCAACCCTCATAAAAAATATATTTTTGGAAGTTTATTTTTTAATATTCTTTATTCCGTTTTCCAGATAGCATCTGCGGGTACGATACTTCCTGTTTTGGGAATGCTTTTTGGAACTATTAATAACAAAAAACCAGCCGTAGAGCCTGTATATAGCGGGAATATGTCAGACTATTTTTCCTACTTGAAGGATTATGCATACTATCTAGTGGAGGTGAATGCAAGAGAACATGGAGCTTTGACAGTTTTGGCGTGGTTATGTGTCATCACGGCGTTTGCGTTTTTTGCAAGAAATATTTTCCGTTACATAGGTTCTTTGATGCTTATTTATTATCGTGTAGGTGTAGCCAAAGACCTTCGTACTTCTATGTATCAAAAGATTTTGACACTTCCTGTTTCGTTTTTTACAGAACAGAGAAAAGGAGATATGATGTCCAGAATGTCTAATGATGTGGGAGAAGTGGAAGGAAGTATTTTAGGTAGTTTAGTAGAGCTGGTTAATTCTCCTTTTATGCTGATAAGCACCCTGATTACTTTATTTTATCTAAGTCCAGAGCTTACATTTTTCACTTTATTGGTTTTGCCAGTGATGGGAACTCTGATAGCGCTGATAGGAAAAAGCTTAAAAAAACAAGCCCACGAAGCCCAAACCGAAATGGGAAATATTTTTTCTATTGTAGATGAAACCCTGAAATCTGCGAAGGTTATTAAAATTTTTAATGCGGATAAATTACTGAATAATCGTTTCACGACTTCTATCAATAAGTGGCTGAATGCTGCAGTAGGTGTAGGTAAAAAAAGAGAACTTGCCTCTCCGATGAGTGAGTTTTTGGGTTCTATTACCTTCTTGATAATAACATGGTATGGAGGAAAACAAATTATCGAAAACCAAAGTCTTTCGCCTGAGGAGTTTTTGGTATTTTTAGCAATGTTTTTCCAAATCCTGCCTCCAGCTAAAAGTTTAGCCAATTCCATTTCTACCATACAAAAAGGAGGGCCAGCGCTGGAGCGTGTGATAGAGATTCTGGATGCAGATATCAAGATAGATGAAAAACAAAATCCTATTCCTATCCAGACATTAGAAAACAGCATAGAGTTTAAAAATGTAGGATTTTATTATAATGAAGACAGAACCATACTAAAAAACTTTAATTTAACTATTCCAAGAGGCAAAACAGTTGCTTTGGTGGGACAAAGCGGAAGTGGAAAAACCACGATTGCCAATCTTTTAGCCAGATTTTATGATGCCACAGAGGGAGAAATCCTGATAGATGGGAATAATATAAAAGACCTGAAAGTAAGGGATTATAGACAAATGATAGGAATGGTTACTCAGGAGTCTGTATTGTTCAATGACAGCGTTTATAACAATATTCTCATGGGTAAACCAGATGCGGATAGAGAAGAAGTAGAAGCAGCCGCAAAAATCGCCAACGCCCATGATTTCATCACCAATCTTTCTGATGGGTATGATACCAATATAGGCGATGATGGGAATAAACTCTCTGGTGGACAAAAACAAAGAGTTTCCATCGCCCGCGCCGTGCTGAAAAATCCTCCAATTATGATTCTAGATGAGGCAACTTCCGCGCTGGATACCGAGAGCGAGAGATTCGTGCAGGAAGCATTAGAAAAAATGATGGAAAACAGAACCTCTCTGGTTATCGCCCACCGTCTTTCTACAATCCAAAAAGCAGACTGGATAGTAGTGATGGAACGAGGAATGATACTAGAACAGGGAACTCACAAAGAGCTAATGGACAAAAACGGAGCTTATAAAAAGCTCGTGGAATTACAAGATTTTGAATAAAAAATATTAACAGAAGAAATAATACAAAATGCAAAACATAAAAAAGCTTTTACTTGTTCTTTTTAGTGTTATCATTACAGGAGTTTATGCTCAGATAAAAGACCCAGTAAAATTTAAACTAGAAGTTAATAAACTAGCAGAAAATGAATACGAAGCCATCCTCATAGCAAAATTAGAAAACGGATGGCATATCTACTCTAAAGATATTCCTGAAGACAGCGGTATTCCCACAGAGATGAAACTTCTTGGGAAAAATATAGAACCTATAGGAAAGGTAACCGAAGTAGGAAAAAAAATAGATGAGTTTTCGGAGGCGTTTGGTGCTAGAATAGTTTATTATTCTAATACAGTGTCTTTTAAACAAAAATTCAAACTAAAAGATGCTAAAAAATCTACCAATGTTTCAGCAGAAATCACTTATCAAACCTGCGATGACAGAGTCTGTCTCGCTCCCAATACCATTGAGCTTCAGCATCAAATAAAGATAGAGGGAAGTGACATAAAGGACGAAGAAATTTTAGACAAGAAAGAAAATTCCGAAATTCCGAAAGATACATCCACAGATGAAACACAGGCTTCGCAGACATTGGCTGAAAACCAAAAATTAGACACGAAAAACCTAAAAATACAAGGGCTTGATTATAAAAATCCTCTTGTTCAGTGTGGTACAGAGCAGACTGCTAATACAGATGAGAACTATTGGACTTATCTGTTTTTAGGCTTTGTAGGAGGGATTATTGCTTTGCTTACGCCATGCGTTTTCCCTATGGTGCCTTTGACGATTTCTTTCTTTACCAAAGGAACAAAAGACAAAGCGAAGGGTAGAAGAGATGCGGTTCTCTATGGTTTCTTCATTTTGTTGATTTTCACTTTGCTTAGTTTGCCATTTCACTTGATAAGTGGCGTTGCTGGAAATATTTTTAATGAAATATCTACCAGCGTATGGCTTAATTTGGCATTTTTTATCGTGTTTGTTTTCTTTGCAGGAAGCTTTTTCGGATATTATGATATAGCGTTGCCAAGTTCCATTGCTAATAAATCTTCAAAGGCAGAAGAAGCGGGAGGAATCGTAGGAATATTCTTCATGGCACTTACCTTGGTGATAGTTTCGTTTTCATGTACGGGGCCTATTCTGGGGTCATTGCTGGGGAGTGCAGTTACAGGTTCTTCTAATGTGCCTATGCTGCTGACTTTTGCTTTGGCAGGTTTTGGTTTTGCTTGGGCGATTGTTTTCGGGTTGTTGGCGCTGTTTCCACAGGCATTACAGTCTTTGCCGAAGTCAGGAGGCTGGATGAATACGCTGAAAGTAGTGCTGGGCTTCATAGAACTGGGCTTGGCGCTGAAATTCCTTTCTAAAGCCGATTTGGTAGCAAAAACAACATTCTTAAAAAGAGAGCTGTTCATCGCCATTTGGGCGGTTCTTACCATTGGTTTGGTATTGTATTTATTTGGATTGATAAGATTTCCACATGATGATAAAAAACCAAAAATTTCCCTTACGAGAAAATTATTTGGTGCAGCAGGAATAGGCTTTTTGGTGTATTTAGTTCAAGGATTGATACCGAGTGACAGACCGAAACTTTCTATGTTGAGTGGAATTTTGCCGCCACTCAATGTGAGCTATTTTCATAATGAAAAAGATGGGATTTTGGGAATACACCCTATTTATAACTATTTCGAAGCGGTAGAATTAGCAAAAAAAGAAAACAAACCTATCCTGATAGACTTCACGGGGCATGGCTGCGAAAACTGCCGAAAAATGGAGGAATTCGTTTGGTCACAGCCAGATATTTTACCGATTCTTCAGAACAAGGTGGTTTTGGCTTCTCTTTATATAGATGATAAAGATGAACTTCCACAAGACCAGCAGATGAAAATAGATATGGGAAATGGGCAGATGAAGAAGATAAAAACGATAGGCGATAGATGGAGTATGTTTCAGCAGATAAATTTTGAGAACAATTCCCAGCCGCACTATGTTCTGGTAACGCCTGATAATAAAGTGATTAACGCGCCTGTCTCTGGATATATGGACAAAGAAGATTTCAAGAAATTCTTAGAATGCGGGCTGAAACATTACAAAAATCATAAAAAATAATTTGTCTCAAACCTTGCTAAAATAATATTTTTGCAAAAAGAAAAATAGAATAGATATGATAAACATAGCAATAGCATCTGACCACGCAGGTCACGAAATGAAAGATTTTCTAAAAAGAAAACTAAAAGCAGATTATAACATGGTGGATTTTGGGACATTTTTTAAGGAAAGTGTAGATTATCCAGATTTTGCTCATCCAGCCGCTACTTCTATCGAAAAGGGAGACTGCGTTTTGGGAATTTTAGTATGTGGAACAGGAAATGGTATGCAGCTGGCAGCCAATAAACATGAAGGTATCCGAGCTGGACTGGCTTGGAACCCAGAAGTTGCAGCTTTGACAAGACAGCACAATGATGCTAATATGGTGGCAATTCCAGCAAGATTCGTGAGCAATGAAGAGGCTTTGGAAATTGCAAAAGCATTCCTTACCGCAGAATTTGAAGGAGGTAGACACCAGCTGAGAGTGGATAAAATAAAACCATAGGAAAATAACGATTTTTGTTTTTTGTAATTCAATCCCCCTTTTTATAAAAAGATGAAGGGGGATTTTTGGTGAAAAAAGCATAAATAATGTTATATTTGAAGAACAAAATTTTTAAGAAAAACATTTATGAAGAAGAAAAATAAATCACAAAAACAACAATACAAATTGGAGAGTATCGGAAGACTCATTCTCCGATTTATGAATAAGAAAAATTCTAAAATATACAATTACAAACAGATAGCAGACGGCATAGACTACAAAAATCCGCGCCAGAGAGAGCTGGTCATCCAGACTCTGCACAAACTGAGAGCCCAAGATAAAATAAAAGAAGTAGAAAAGGGCAAGTATATGGTGAACCTGCAGATAAAAGAGACACTGACGGGGACGATAGACTTTGCGCTTAATGGAAATGCCTATGTAAGCGTGGAGGGACTGGATGAGGATATCTTCATTCATCAGAAAAATGTAAAAGATGCTTTGCAGGGCGATAAGGTCTTGATTATCACTTATAATTTCAAGGGGCGAAAGCTGGAAGGCTCTGTATTAGAGGTCTTGGAGAGAGCCAAAGACTCTTTCGTAGGGACATTTGAGTATGTGAAATATAAGGATTTCGGATTTGTGATTTGTGATAAAAAGGTCATCAATACCGATATTTTCATTCCTAAATCCAAAATCCACGGAGCCAAAGATGGCGATAAAGTAGTTGTGAAAATGCTCCAATGGGACATTAATTCTAAAAACCCAGAAGGCGAAATCATCAAAGTATTAGGAAAGCCAGGCGAACACGAAACGGAAATACATTCCATCCTTGCTGAATATGAACTTCCCTACCATTTCCCTGAGGAAGTAGAGGATTTTGCCAATAAAATCAGCCGAGAAATCACTCCCGAAGAGCTGAAAAAAAGAAGAGACATGCGGGGGACACTCACTTTCACCATAGACCCGAAAGATGCCAAGGATTTTGATGATGCACTATCGCTGAAAAAATTAGACAACGGAAACTGGGAAATAGGCGTACACATTGCCGATGTATCCCACTATGTGCAGCCAGGAACGCTTTTGGATGAGGAAGCATACAGCCGTGCGACTTCCGTTTATCTCGTGGACAGGGTAGTTCCCATGCTTCCAGAGATTCTTAGTAACGACCTCTGTTCGCTGAAGCCAGAGGTGGATAGATATGCTTTTTCGGCGGTTTTTGAGATGAATGACAGGGCAGAGATAGTGAAACAGTGGTTTGGGCGCACAGTTATACACTCTGACAGAAGATTTTCCTACGAAGAAGCCCAAGAGCGTATAGAAACAGGAAAAGGAGATTTAGCAGAGGAAATACAGGCATTAGACCACTTGGCGAAGATTCTCAGAAAAGATAGATTAAAGAAAGGAGCTATCGCCTTTGACCGCAGTGAGGTGAGATTTAACCTTGATGAAAACAATAATCCTATCGGGGTTTATTTTAAAATCAGCAAAGATTCTAATCACCTGATAGAGGAGTTTATGCTGCTGGCAAACAGAAAAGTTTCCGAGTATGTATCTCTTTCCAGAAAGGGCGAACCGACGCATAATACCTTTATCTATCGTATCCACGATGACCCAGACCCAGCGAAACTGGAAGCACTGAGGGATTTCGTGCAGACACTCGGCTACAAAATGAATATTTCCAATTCCCAAAAAATAGCCGAAAGTATGAACAAACTCCTAAAAGATGTGGCAGGAAAAGGCGAGGAAAACATGGTAGAAACCCTAGCGATGAGAAGTATGAGCAAGGCGGTCTATTCTACCGAGAACATAGGACACTACGGACTCGCATTCCCATATTATTCGCACTTTACTTCGCCTATTCGCCGTTATCCAGACCTTATGGCGCATAGACTGCTCCAGCATTATCTGGATGGCGGAAAATCACCAAACAGAGAGGAATACGAAGAATACTGCAAACACTGCAGCGATAGGGAAAGACTGGCTGCCAATGCAGAGCGGGATTCTATAAAATACATGCAGGTGAAATTCATGGAAGACAAAGTAGGTCAGGATTTCACGGGGGTAATCTCGGGTGTGGCAGACTATGGTTTCTGGGTAGAAATACCTGAAAACGGTGCTGAAGGCATGATAAAACTGAGAGACCTGATGGATGATTCCTACTTCCATGATTCGAAGGCGCATTCTATTGTCGGTGCCAAGTCAGGCAAGACCTACCGCCTCGGTGATGAGATAAAAATACAAGTAGTAAAAGCTAACCTTATCCAGAAACAATTGGATTTTAAAATAGTAGAGTAATAAGACAGGTTTTTTTAATATATAATAATAAAAAAACAAAAATATCTTAGTAAAATAAATTCCGTATTTTTGGAGTTTCAATTAAGAATTCGCATCCTATGATAGAGCTTATTTTTTCTGCTGTCGGTTTGGGTTTTATGCTTAGTTTGGTATTCATTGGGCCTGTTTTCTTCCTTTTGGTGGAGACCAGTCTTTCGCGAGGGCCTCGGCATGCATTGGCGTTGGATTTGGGCGTGGTTTTTGCGGATATAGTGTGCATTGTGGCGGCGTATTTCAGCAGTCAGGACATTATCCATATCATAGACCAATACCCGAGTTTTTATAGGATTTCGGCGCTTATTATCTTTGTTTATGGGATTTATATGATAGTTTCCAAAACTAGAATGCACATCGCAGGTGAGGAAAGGCTCATCAACCAAAACTATCTGAAAACTTTTCTCAATGGTTTCCTGCTCAATATTCTGAACATCGGTGTGGTGCTTTTCTGGCTGGTAACCGTCATTTTCATTAGAAAAAACTATCCCGACACGGGCAGATTTTTGTTTTACATCGGCTTGGTTATCGGGACATATCTTTTGATAGACTTGGCAAAAATCTACTTGGCGAAACAATTTCACAATAAACTCAATCAGCAGGTGGCCAATAAAATCCGAAAAGGCGTAGGCTTTATTCTGCTGGTTCTGAGCGTGTTTATTTTCCTTCAAAGTTTTAAATCCTTTAACCAGCTGGACAAAAGATTAGAAGAAAAAGGTATCAAACGAGAAGAAATAAAATAAAAAGATATTCAATAACAGACACTTATGGCGGTCATATTCCCAAAAACCCTTAAAAAAGGCGATAAAATAGCAGTCGTTTCTCCTGCTGGTTCAGTAGAAGAAGGGCAGATTTTATCCACGCTGGAACTCATCAAATCCAAGGGCTATGAGCCTGTTCTCAGTCCTCATTGTTTGGGCAGATTTTCCTTTGGGTACAGCTATTCTGGAACGGAAAAACAGCGAATTGCTGACCTGAACTGGGCATTGAACAGTGATGAGGTTTCTGCCATCTGGGCTACGCGCGGCGGCTATGGCTGTCAGCATCTTTTGGGACATCTAAAACTAAATCATTTCAAAGAAAATCCGAAATGGTATATCGGCTATTCGGATAATACCGTTATCCAAAGTTTCCTCTTGAAAAAGGGCTTTGCGAGTATCCATGGACAGACACTGAAAACCTCATCTTTTGGAGTTTCAGCCGAAAGTTACGAAGGGATTTTCAATATTTTCAGCGGGAAAAAGCCTAAATATCAGGTCGCTCCACATCCACAGAATAACCACGGAAGTGCGGAGGGCGTTTTGGTCGGTGGAAATCTGGCGCTGGTCTATGCGCTTTTGGGAAGCTCATATTCGGTGGATTTTAGGAACAAAATCTTGTTTATAGAAGACATCGGCGAGAATTTTTATTCGCTGGACAGAATGCTCATTTCCCTTGATTTGGCTGGTGTTTTTAGGAAAATAAAGGGCATCATCATCGGAGGAATGATTAACATGGGAAACGAAGCAGAAAACCCTGATTATGAGTATAGTTATGATGCTATGGCTTATGAAATCATCGCCGAAAGGCTCAAGAAATATTCTTTCCCAAAGCTGTTCGCTTTTCCTAATGGGCATATTTTTGATAATGTACCGCTGATTTTAGGCTCTGAAATAAAACTAAATGTTTCCGAAACGGAAGCAAAAGTAGAATTCTTATAAATCTATCAATGGCTGAGCATAATGACTTTGGGAAGGAATCCGAAAATCTGGCTGTAGAGTTTTTGGAAAAGAAAGGCTATAAAATTTTAGTCAAAAACTACCGCTATCTAAAAGCTGAAATAGACATCATCGCAGAGACTGAAAATCAGATTGTTATAATAGAAGTAAAAGCCAGAAGCACAGATACTTTCCTGAGTCCAGAAGAGGCGGTGAATAAGAAGAAAATCAGGCTGCTCATCTCTGCAGCGAGCCATTTTTTGGAAGAAAATGAAATAGACAAGGAAGCAAGGTTTGATATAATCGCCATTCTTCCGAATGAAGAAAATCAATTCCAAATCAAGCATATAGAAAATGCTTTTGAAATCATAGATATTTGAGGATTTTAAATAAAAAAATTAATTTTGCTGAATGAAAATTCTACACATAGAGACTTCGTCTAAAAACTGCTCTGTTGCTATTTCGTTTGATGAAAAACTGCTTTGTCTTTGTGAGAAAGTATCGCAGGATTATAAACAATCCGAAAACCTCCACACTTATATAGAATGGGCTTTGGAAGGAGCTGAAATAAAATTGAAGGATTTGGATGCAGTTTCGTTAGGAAAAGGGCCAGGGTCTTATACAGGGCTTCGGATAGGAGCAGCCTCGGCGAAGGGCTTTTGTTTTGGGCTTGGTATTCCTTTGGTAACGGTAAATTCTCTGGAAACTATGGTAGAGCCATTTTTGGGCGATTATGATTTGGTAATTCCACTCATAGATGCTCGTAGAATGGAGGTCTATACGGCTGTTTTTGATGGGAAATCAAGGCAGATGCTGGTAGAGACAAACGCGAAGATTTTGGATGAAGAATCTTTCCAAGAGTATGAGGGCAAAAAAATACTTTTCGTAGGAGATGGCTCTCTGAAAGCACAGCAGGTACTAAAACTTTCGCAGGCGGAATACAACGAAAATATCTATCCATCAGCGAAATACTTGATAAAAAAAGCCGTAGAAAAATACAAGCAAAAAGACTTTGAGGATATTGTCTATTTCGAGCCGTTTTACTTGAAAGATTTTCACGGAGTGAAGAAAAAGTAAATTTTCATATCATAAATTTTAATGTAAAATATATAAAAAAAACAGCATCAGAAACTTCTCTGATGCTGGTTTTATTATTAATCTAAATACTGTTTTTCCCAGCTTTGGACTGGTCGTTCTAGTTTTTTAGGTTTTTGGTTCTTTTGTTCCTCTTTTGGAGTTTCTTTTGGTTTTTCTTGCGGAATTTCCTCTATTCTGGCTGAAGTTTCAGATTCATTTATAGAGAAGTCCGTTTCGTTTTCAGTGACTTCTGGTTCAGTATTTTGTTCTTTGTTTTCTGTGTCCTTGTTTTTCATCTCATCAGCCTCTTTTTTCTTAGATGGAACTAAGAAATCTAGTATTTCTTTAGCCTTTTTCCCTTCGTTGGTTCTTTCATAGTTTAGGACAATCTGCTGTAGAGAAGAAATCATTTTTACCTTGCTCTCGCTTCTTCCGATGATGAATGCATTTAGCAGCTCAAATTTAGGAATAAGAGCATCTTTCGGATATTTTTCAACAGCTTGATTTACAATATTCTGTGCCTCTTTGTATTTTTCTTCATTATATAGAGCATAGGCCTCTTGATAGACTTTTTTCACCTCTTCTTCAGATTCTGTGAAATTGGTATTTCTAGGATTTTTCACAAAAATAGCATAAGGTGTATCTGGGAATTCCTGAATGATGATATTTTTTGCTCTTTCTGCCTGACTAGGAGTTTTCTCATGATTCATAGAGAAGATGAGGTATAGAGCTTGTAGTTTAATATCTTTTTCAGGCTGATTGTCCACCAAATCGTATAGTGTTTTGGTAGCGAGTGGTGTATTTTGGAAATAAGTTTCATACATTCTGCCCAGTTCCAGGCTTGCGCTGTCTCGTTCTTTTTTCAGTGCTGAGATGGCTTTTTCCTCTTTCGGAATTTTTTCTGTGTAGAAAGCAATTTCGAATCTCCTCGCATCAGCAGGAGTTCTGCCCAGAGCTTCATTTTCTAAATCATCCAGAGAACCGCCCAGTTTATTATCCTCGCCATATCTCCAGTTGTCGCTCAGCGTTCTGTTTTGCCATATTTTCCTAAATTCATTACTTCCTTTGGCTACAGTAATTTCGTTAGCAAAATAAAATTTATTTCCCTTTTGGCTGGTGAAATTATCTTCAAATCCTTTGAAATCAGAGCTGCTGTCATAAGAAAAATAGTTTTCAAATTCCTTATTTTTCTTTTCCTTTCTCTTTGCCAGCTCTATTTTTTCTTCTTTTTCTTTCAGTTCATTGATGTGTTTCTGAAAGAAGTCATTCAGCTCATTTTCAGACATTTTGGTAAGAGCCAAAATGCTGTCATTTTTTTTGATGAGGTAGTAGTTTTTAGAAATGTTTTTGATGTTGGTGGAGAGTTCTTTTATTCTATCTTTTGTAGGAGTGTGCTCTATGACGCTCACAGCACTGTCATAGTAAGCACCAGCCTTTATATAATCGCTTTTTTTGAAATGTGAATTACCGATTTCGTAATAAGCCAGCCCACGGACATGCGGGTCGGATATTTGCTCTCTGACGGATTTTTGGAAAAACTCATTGGCCTCGCTTTCTTTTCCTGTTTTGGCAGCCAATAGCCCTAGAGCGTAGTAAAATTCATTTTTTCTGGAAGCATAAGTTCCTTTTTTGCTTATATTTTCGAGATATTTTTTAGCCTCTTCATAGTCTTTGTCATTATTAAAAGTCTTGGCGATTTCTATTTGTGATTTTACTTCTAATTCAAAATCATTAGAATATTTGTATGCCGTTACGAAGCTTTCTCTGGCTTCCTCCATATTTCCTAATTCTGCCAAAATCTGCCCTCGTAGATAAGCGATTCTGCTTTTCGTTTGTCGGGATTTATTGAGGACAAAAGCTTTTTCTAAATGGTCTATGGCTTCTTTTTTTCTGTTGCTATGCAGCAGATTTTCAGCCTGATAGACACTCATAACCGCTTTTTGCTGTTTGGTAAGAGTATAGTTTTTATCTAAATCATAGAAAATTTCTTCCGCACGGATGTTGTTTTTCATCTTGGAGTAAATCAGCCCCTCGTATATTTTCGCTAGAGGAAGCCTTTTGTCTTTCGGCATGGTCTGATAAACTTGACTGATGGCTTCTAGAGCAGAGCTTAATTTCCCTTGATAGATGCGAGATTCTATAAGGAGAAGATAAGCATTAAAAATCTCTTTATTCTTCTGCTGTCCCCCGAAAACCATAGAGTGTTTCCCTATCGCTTTTAGGGCTTTTTCCTCTGCTTTTTGGAAATTACCGATGTTGTTTTTTTGGATGGGAGAAGAGATCACATCTCCAAAGAAATTAGCATCAATATCTTCTTCTTCGCTGGCAGGAATCAAAGAATTTTGGCTAAAAACCTCTATGTACCCTTCTTGGAAATTGTCTCTGTGGCTTTCTTTCTGTGATTTTAGTTCGGCTTTCAGGGCTTCTTTTCCATGGAAAAGAGTATTATAATAAGCTGTAAAATTATGATAAGCTCTATTGACAAACTTGTTCTTTCTTGTGGAACAGCCCACAGCCAAGACAAAAACGGACAATAAGAATATGTTTTTTTTCATCATTTATTTTAAACTCTATTATTTCGTGTTTTATTGTATAATTATTCAGTTTCAGCCTTTTTTAATAAGGAATACACCACTGCCGTAGGAAGTCCCATGATGGTGTAGAAACTCCCATTTATTTTA